>CAMVPV010000013.1 GCA_947169455.1 uncultured Clostridia bacterium
CGGCGATGTCCTCAACTATCTTCAGATACAGCTTCTTGTCCGGCTTGAAGAACGCGACTTTCAGCCCGAAGCGCTCCGAGAGCGAGCTCAATTCCTCGCGGCTCTCGCCCGCATGGATATCGTCGCCGTCGCGGTCGGAGAATTTCTCGCGGACGAGGTGGCGGCGGTTGCTCGTGACATATATCGCGGTGTTGGGCGTCCGCACGGCGGCGGAGCCTTCGAGCACGGCTTTCAGAGTGCCGAAGCTGTCGTCGTCCGAGGAGAATGTGAGGTCATCTATATATATTATGAATTTCAGCGGATTTTCGGCAATGGCAGATATTATCTCCGGCAGGCTGCGGAGCTGTGCGCGTTTCAGTTCGATGAGCCGCAGTCCCCTGTCGCGGTACTCGTTGACGACAGCCTTTACGGTGCTGGATTTTCCTGTGCCGGCGTCGCCGTACAGAAGAACGTTCACGGCGGGGCGTCCGTCAAGCAGCGCGAGGGTGTTGTCTATCACCTTCTTGCGCTCGTTTTCGTAGCCGGAAAGCTGCGAAAGGCGCTGCGGGTCGGAGTGCTTCACGGGAACTATGCCGCCCTCTCCGAACATGAATGTGCTGTATTCCGAGTATATCCCCCAGCCCTCGGTGGATATCCTGTCCATTTTTTCGCGGTAAGCCTTCACGAAATCGACCGAGGATGTCTCCCAGCCGGCCATATAGCCGGTATTTCCGGTCAGGCTGCTGACGATATCGGGGGTTATCTGCGAGAATTTTTCCAGTATGCGGAGCTCCTGCTCCAGCGACTGCCGCATCACGGGCGGGATATCCTCGCCGCGGGCAGTGCGCAGCAGACACGGATTTTCGTCGTTGAGCACCTTTTTCAGCACATAAGCGGTGAAGTCGGTACAGCCAGCTTCGTAAAGCAGCCCCGCAAATCTCCCGCTTGTAAAGAACAGGTTCGCACCTGTGATGATGCTGCGCATCGTGTTGATTATATCGTCCTCGTGGACAAGCCTGCGGAATATCGCAAGCTCATTCACATCGGAATATTCATTTCCGGCTTGTGCAGACAGCATTGATTATCACCTCTGAAAAACAAAAAACGCCCCCTGAAATATCAAGGGACGACAGTTACCGTGTTTCCACCCAGTTTCGCACATTTCCGCAGATGCAGAGATGTACCTCGTATGCTCTGTAACGGGAGCAGACCGCCGTTTATTGGACGGGCTCGGAGGCGGTGTCATCTTGTAATGTTCCGTTTTCACGAAACACCGTTCCGTTTGTCCTGCACCGCTCCCAGCCTGTGCGGCGCTCTCTGTGAGGACAGTAGGAAAAATGCTTCCTCGTCATAGCTTTGGTATATTATAAATATGATAACACGCAAATCACCGAAAGTCAATCGGACGAATTCACAGAAACAGCGCAGCTTTTCCGCGTGATGCCGTGCATTATGCGCAATCAGCGATACTGCAGCACGGAAAGAAAATGAAATTTTGAGAAATATAGAAAAAACACCTTGACAAAGCATATCAAATATAGTAGAATAAAATTATGACTGCAATATATATGTTTATTTTATAGATTGCTGATTTATTTTAATGCTTCTATGCTTTAATGCAGAATAGAAGATCGACATATTTTTATATTTATAGATTTACTCTATATGACCGCTCACGGCTCTTCGCAGGTCAGGCACGATATCTGCACATCCCGCGCCCTTGCCGGAGCGCTTTTATACACAGGGCATACGCCCGGTTTATTGTATTAAAATATAATATCTTTTATTCCGCCTTGCAAGAAGCAATTTCCCGCCCCGATATGCGGGTACATTGAATTTACAAGGAGGTATAAGGAACAATGCCAACGATCATTGCCGCTGTAATCGCATTTGTCGTTGCTGCTGCGGTGTCCGGGTTCATTTTCTTCCGCGTGGGCATAGCTTACCGCAAGGCTCAGGCTGAGGCTGCCGTCGGTTCCGCCGAAAAAGAGGCTGAACGCATCATCGAAGCCGCCAGGGAAGAAGCCGAGAGCAAGAAGAAGATCGCTCTGGTAGAAGCCAAGGACGAGATCCATAAGAGCCGCACAGAGCTCGAAAAAGAGATCAAGGACCGCCGCGCCGAACTCTCCCGCCAGGAACGCAGAGTTCAGCAGAAAGAGGAAAACCTCGACCGCAAGACCGACAATATCGAGAAAAAGGACGAGCAGCTCCAGAAAAAGCTCAGGAACGCGGATGAAAAGCTCGAAGAAGCCGAGAAGATACGCCGCTCACAGCTCGATACGCTCGAAAAGATCTCTCAGTTCACCATGGAGCAGGCTAAGGAACACCTGCTGACAATGCTCGAAAATGACCTCGTCCATGAAAAGGCGCTGAAGATACAGCAGTATGAACAGCAGCTAAAGGACGAATGTGAGGATAAGGCACGCGATCTCATCTCGCTCGCAATATCCAAATGTGCGGCTGAACAGGTCGCAGAGACCGCCGTTTCCGTTGTGGCGCTCCCCAACGATGAGATGAAGGGACGCATCATCGGACGCGAAGGACGCAACATCAGAACTCTTGAAACACTCACCGGCGTCGAGCTCATCATCGACGACACACCCGAAGCGATAACACTTTCCTGCTTCGACCCGACCCGCCGCGAGATAGCAAGGCTCGCACTCGAAAAGCTCATAGCCGACGGACGCATACATCCCTCGCGCATTGAGGAAATGGTAGAAAAAGCCAAGCGCGAGGTCGAGCACAAGATCAAGCAGGAGGGCGAACGCGCTGTACTCGAAACCAACGTCCACGGCATCAATCACGAGCTCGTGAAGCTGCTCGGACGCCTCAGATACCGTACATCCTACCGTCAGAACGTGCTCACCCATTCGATAGAGGTCGCTCACCTTGCAGGCATCATGGCTTCTGAGCTCGGCGTCGATGCGAACCTCGCAAGGCGCGCGGGTCTTCTCCATGATATCGGAAAGGCTCTCAGCTACGAGATCGAAGGCTCTCATGTACAGATAGGCGTCGATGTGTGCCGCAAGTACAAGGAGAGCGCTGAGGTCATCCACGCGATAGAAGCTCACCACGGCGACGTTGAGATAAAGACCGTAACGGCTGCCCTCGTACAGGCAGCGGACGCTATCTCCGCAGCAAGACCCGGCGCGAGAAGCGAGAATTACGAGAACTACATCAAGCGTCTCCAGAAGCTCGAAGAGATATGCTCCTCCTACGACGGAGTTGAGAAGTCCTTTGCTATACAGGCAGGACGCGAGGTGCGCATAATGGTCGTTCCCGAGCAGATCAACGATGAGAAGATGGTCATCGTCGCAAGGGAGATAGCCAAGAAGATCGAGAACGAGATGGAATATCCCGGTCAGATAAAGGTACACCTCATAAGGGAAAGCAGAGTTACCGAATACGCAAAATGATATCATGCGCAGGCTGCCGCGGCGGTCTGCGCATATTTTTGTCCCCGCAGGAATATGATATATCTATAAACGATGCGGGGGGATAATATTGGAAAACCGGATCCACAGCATGATCGCGGAGGACAGACGGAAGATATCGCTTTCGGGCGTTATCGACGTCGAGCGCTTCGATGAGAATATCATTATAATGTCAACGTCCGCGGGCAGGCTCGTCATAAAAGGAAAAAACCTCAGCGTAAGCGGGCTGGATACCGAAAACGGCGAGCTGACGCTCAGCGGCGATGCAGACTCCTTCACCTACGGCGACAGGGATATCCAGCCCGGCAGCAGCTTTTTCTCAAGGTTATTCAGATAGGAGCATATATGGCAGGCGGTGTACCCGAAACATTCTTTTCATCGGGGGAACAGGCGGCGCTGTTCCTCGGTTCTGTCCTGCTCGGAGCAGTGCTCGGGGCAGTGTTCGATGTATTCCGCGTCATACGGATAATATTCCCCTGCGCACGGAAAAAAACCGCCGTCATGATCTGCGATATCATATATATGCTGATATCCGGTGCGGCGGTGTTCTTTTATGCGGCGGTGTACGGACGCGCCGAGGTGCGCTTCTTCTTCGCGGCGGGGGCTTTTCTCGGGGCAGTCCTGTTCTCGGTGACCGCCGGCAGCGTGATCACCTCTGCCGCACGGCACTGCCGTGACGCTGTACGGAAAGCACTCTACGGACTTTATGAACGCTTAGTGATGCCGATACGAGATAAAATTTGCTTAAAATGCATGAAAATAAAAGATAAATTTGTGAAATGCTCCAAAATGAGCAGTGCAAAGCGTAAAAAATCAAAAAATCTCTTGAAAAGCAGTCCGCAGATGTAGTATAATATAAAGGCTAAGATGCATAATAGTATGTCCGCACAGATGATAAAGCCCGGCGGATATACCCAGATAGACAAAGACGCATCGGACACGAAAGAGAGATCCAACAAAAGAGGTGGCTGTTTTGGCGAAAAATGCTAAGCAGGAGCGAATAGCTCACGGCGGCTATAAGCTTAAAAAAGAAAAAAAGCCTAACCCCGTGCTGAAGCTTTTCATGCTCGCTGCTGCGATAGCAGGAGCGTGCTACTGTGCTTTTTCGATAGTGAGCGACAGGGTGGATATCGCCGAAAAGCAGGAGGTGCTCCGTCAGCTCCGTCAGCAGGAAGAAGAACTCCGCGCTGAGAACGCCGGCTATGAGAGCATCATCGGTGAAGAGGACGAAAGGGCATATATGGAGCGCATCGCTACCGAGGTGCTCGGATATGCGTACCCATCCGAAAGGCGCTTCTACGATACAACGCGCAGCTGATAAGCTTCTATCGCAGTATGTTTTTTATATATACATAATAAACGGCTGATCTGCCGTAAAATATTATTTTAATTTTTTCATTTCAGGAGGATAATGGGATCTTTATGCAGCCGGAGGCAGGAAAAATTTACGAGGGCAAAGTGACGGGGATCACTAAATTCGGAGCATTTGTCGAGCTTGAGCCCGGCGTTACCGGTATGGTACATATATCGGAGGTTGCCAACACATTCGTCAATGAGATAAAGGATCACCTTACTGTCGGTCAGACGGTGAAGGTAAAGGTGCTTTCCGCCGGTGACGACGGCAAGATATCGCTTTCCGTCAAAAAGGCGGCTGAACCGCCCGCTTCCGCAAGAAATCAGGACAGACCGCGCGGCGCGGGGAACTTCCGCGACGACCGCCGCAGAGGGGGCAGACCCGCAGGACAGGAAAACAAGGCTCCCGCTACGCCGGAGGCTGCCTTTGAGGATATGCTCAGCAAGTTCAAGCAGCGCTCGGACGAGAGAATGGGCGATATCAAGAAGAATATGGACAGCAAGCGCCGCAATACCTCCCGCCGCAGATAAATAACGTGCATTTCTCCCGCATCTGTCTCCGGACAGCTGCGGGTATCGGTTTGCTATGCCGCCCCATAAAAACAATGACCCCCGCAGCCGGTCACGAAAACGGCTGCGGGGGCTTTCTGCTTATTTCATTTTCTGCGTGAAGCACCCGACTTATCCTGTTTGTCCGATAATTCATCGCGCATTTCACGGGTGAGGAGCATATCCACATCGAGCAGCATTACAATGCTGCCGTTGTCGTCCTTGCCGACGCCGGATACGAACCCCACATTTCCCTTCGCCGCTATCCTCGGCGAAGGTGATATCTTCTCGGGCGGCAGCTGTGCCACCTCCGAAACGTTATCTACTATGAAACCGACCGCCATCTCATCATAATTGATTATGATTATGCAGGTATGGCTGGTATATTCCGCCTCGGGGCGGCGGAACCTCAGGTGCATATCTATCACGGGGATTATATCTCCGCGTATATTTATAACGCCCTTGGCATATTCCGGAAATTCGGGCACGGGGATTATCCCCCTTATGCCGATTATCTCCTTGACGGATTTTATCGGAAAGCCGTATCTGTGTTCGCCCACGTAAAACGAGAGATATTTGTCCGCCATGAAATCGCTCGGAGAATTTTCGCCGGGTCTTGTATCACCGTTCATAGGTATCACACTCCTTCCGTCAGCATTTGCGCAGTATAGCCGCGCTGATCTCCTTCAGCGGCGCCTGCTCGCAGCAGCCGCCCATTTTGTAAGCTACCATAGGCATACCATATACTACGCAGCTTTCCTCGTCCTGCCCGATGGTATAGGCTCCCGTGTCGCGGAGCTTTTTCAGTCCCTTTGCGCCGTCCGAGCCCATCCCGGTGAGGATAGCGGCTACGGCGTATCTGCCCGCTGTTTCGGCGACGCTCTCGAACAGCACATCCACCGACGGACAGTGTCCGGAGACTTTTTCGCCCTCGGCGCAGCGGACATAATATCCCCTGCCGTCCTTTTGCAGATACATATGCTTGTCGCCGCAGGCAACGAGACACAGCCCTCTTTTCAGGCGTGCACCGTTGTGAGCCTCCGCGACCTCCATACGGCAGCTCCTGTCAAGGCGCTCCGCAAATATCTTGGTAAAGTTCGGCGGCATATGCTGAACTATCACTATCGGCGGGCAGTCGGCGGGCATACCCATAAGCACTGTCTCAAGTGCATCCGTGCCGCCGGTCGATGCCCCGAGCGCTATGATGCGCCGGTCGTCATATTTATGCGTTTCCGCACTTCCCGGTATAAGTATCCCGGAGCGGAACGCATGGAAGGAATGTGCGGGGTGATTGTCCGCTATGGTCTGCGGCGGCGGTTCCGGGTGATAATGGTTCGCGATGTGGAAATCATTCAGGGTCGCGTAGCGGTCTCTGCCGGACACACCGCTGACATGGTTCGCATGATGTGTTACATGAACTGCTCCGGTATTCTTATCTACCGTTATAACTGCGGTCGATGCGAGTACTATCTTGGAGGCGAGCCGCGTACAGAACAGATCCATAGAACCGCCCGGCGCGGGCTTTTTTATATGATCCACCGCACCCGCAAGCACTGCCTCGGACATATCTGAGCTGGAGGACACCATTACACAGGGTATCTTCAGCTGAGGGATAAGCTTTTTGAGGAACTGTATCCCGTTCATCCTCGGAAGATCGACTTCGAGGGTGAGCACATCGGGGTGGAGAGAGAGTATCTTATCGCTTGCCTCGTAGGGGTCTGCCGCCGTTCCCACAACTTCGATATTCGGCTTCCGGGAAAGACCGCTTTTCAGGTTCATCCGGAAGGTAGGCGAACCATCTACAACAAGCACTTTTATCTTGTCTTCTATGTAATTAGCTGCCACTCGTAAATATCCTCTCTTGTAATACTGCCGTTTCAGACGGTCTTTCTGTAGATCGCGGGCTTTACGTATTTATAGCGTGTGGTCTTGGATACATTCTCTGCGTGCCCGATGAAAAGGTATCCGCCGTTCTTGGTGCAGTCATAGAAGCGCTCTATGAGGGCATTCTTGGTGTCTGCATCGAAATAGATCATCACGTTGCGGCAGCTTATGAGGTCGAAGGGCTTTTTATACACTATCTTATCCATAAGGTTGAATTTCTTATAGACTATCTGTTCCCGTATCTCATCGATCACCTGATATGTATCTGTATCTATCTTTCTGAAGTAGTTCTTTCTCCAGTTGTCGGGAACGTCCTTGAGCATTTCCTCGTTATAGATGCCGTTCTTCGCGGTGCGCAGGACATCGGTATCTATATCGGTGGCGAGTATCTTCAGATCCCATCCCGCCTTGCGCGGCCCGAAGTACTCATCTATGGTCATAGCTATGGTATAGGGCTCCTGTCCGGTGGAGGATGCGGCGCACCATATACGCGCGTCCTTGTCGCGGACATTTTCCTCTATCCATGGGAGCACGGTGCTTCTGAGGAACTCGAAGTGCTCCGGTTCTCTCATGAAGAATGTATGGTTGGTGGTCAGCTTGTTCACGAGAGCCATGGCTTCCTTGCCGGTAGGCTCGTTGAAAGCATAGTCAAGGTACTGGTCATAGTTCCGGAAGCCCATGTTGGTGACGACCGAATGCAGACGCCCCTCGATAAGCACTCTTTTCTTTTCGAGGTTTATGCCGTAGTTGGACTTCATATAATCAACAAGGCGGTAGAATTCTTTGTCAGTAAGCTCGAGCATTTGCCGGTTACCCCCGTCTTTATTTTATTGTGTCAGCCGAGATCGGAGATAAGCTTTTCGCAGTTGAGAAGCTGTTCTATCTCTCCGCCGGATTCAATGATGCTCTTGATATACCTGTTGGTATTTACGTTCTTGAAATCGGGTGTTGCGCATATCTCCTCGGGCTTTACATCAGCTACGGCGCGCACGCGGTCAACTATTATGCCGATCTGGTTGCCGTCGTCGAAGCTGAGCACGATGATGCAGGTGCGCTCGTCGTAGGGTATCTCTGGCTTGCCGAACCTGCGGCGCACGCTGATTATGGGAACGATCTTTCCTCTGATGTTTATGATACCCTTGATATAGTCGGGCACCTTGGGAACTACCGTTATCTGTTCAATGCTGATTATCTCGTTGATATACTTTATCTCGATACCGTAGATGGTGTTGTCTATATTGAAGAACAGCACCGTGCCACCGGTATTGAAGGTATCTTTGGACATTTCTTCGCTCATGACAGTCATTCCTTTCGCCTGTTGGTGATATATACTTCCTCATGAAGACAGAGGCAAGCATATCAGAAATCGGAGATGATATTTCCGATATCGAGGATTATCGTGATAGAGCCGTCGCCGAGTATCGAGCAGCCCGCCATGCCGCTCTGCTTCAGATTGAAGTTGTTCAGCATGGGCGAGAACGGCTTTACAACGACCTGCTGTTCGCCGATGAGCTCATCTGCGAGGATGCAGGCGTACTTGTTCTCGGCACCCACGAGTATGACGATGCCGTCATATATATTTGTGGCAGATGCTTCAAGGTCATAGAGCTCGTACAGGCGGATGAGCGGGTAGCACTCGCCTCTTATCATGATGAGCTCCTTGCCGTCGGTATCCTTAAGGAGCTGCGAAGGCTTTGCCTTGAAGGATTCCTTTATGGAGTTTATCGGTATCGTGAATATCGACTCGCCTACGGAAACTTCCATTCCATCGACGATGGAGAGTGAAAGCGGTATCTTTATGATGAACTGCGTGCCCTCGCCGAACTTGGAATCGACCGAGACCGTGCCGCCGATCTTCTCGATGTTCTTCTTCACGACGTCCATGCCGACGCCTCTTCCGGAGTACTCGGTAACTACCTCGTTGGTGGAGAAGCCGGGGAGCATTATCATGTTGTTGATCTCTTTTTCGGTATATTCCGATCTCGGTCTGGTGAGCAGACCGTTCCTCTCTGCCTTGTTGAGGACTGCCTCGGTGTTTATCCCGCCGCCGTCGTCGGCAACTACGATGATAACTTCACCGGAGGAGTTGTATGCGGAAAGGGTGATGGTGCCCTTGCCGGGCTTGCCCCTTGCGATGCGTTCTTCCTGTGTTTCCTCGATGCCGTGATCCATGGAGTTTCTTACCATGTGCATCAGCGGGTCGTTCAGGTTGTCTATGATGGACTTATCGACTTCTGTTTCCTCGCCCTCGAATACAAGGTCAACGTCCTTGCCGAGCTTTACCTTCATATCGCGCACGATACGTGTCATCTTGCTGAACGCGCCGGACAGCGGCACCATTCGTATGGACATCACGATATCCTGGAGCTCGGAGTTGAGCTTTCTGAGCTGGCGGGCAGCCTTCTGGAAGTTATCGAGGCGCAGACCCTTGAGGTCGGGGTTTGATGTGACCATAGCCTCGGTTATAACTATCTCGCCGACCATATCCATGAGCTGGTCGAGCTTGTTGAGGTTAACGGAGATGAGTGACTGCTTGGGTGCAGCGGTGCCGCTCGTCTTGCCCTTATCCTTGTTGTCCGCGGGCTTGGGTGCGGGCTTGGGAGCCGGTGCGGGTGCGGGTGAAGGTGCCGGCGGGGGCGGGGGTGTGGGTGCAGCCGATACCGAAGGCATCGGCAAGGGTGCCGCCTTCTTTTCCTCGACAACGGGCGCGGGAGGCGCCTCGGTCACTGCGGGAGGCGTATCCGAGCCTTCCTTTATGAGCTGTACATCCTTTACGTTGGGCGTCGTCCTTATCATATCGATAATGGGGTCGTTGCCGCAGAGCGCCTTGAAATGTATCGTAAATCCGTTTTCTACTATGTACTTCGAGGTATCGCTGTTTTCCTCGATATCAGCGGGCACATACGCTATCTCGTCGCATTCCTCGCGGATATTGTTGACAACGAGCAGTGCGCGCAGGTTCTCCATCTTGCAGTCGTCGTCAAATATGACCTTGACAGTGGTGAGCGTATATGCGGGAACATCCTTGGTATCGCCGCCGCCGCTGCTGGTCACTTCGTATGACTGTACATTCGGGGTGTTCTCTATTATATTTATGATCTCATCCACGGACGAATCCGCAACGGGGCGGAAGCTTACCAAAAATCCATTGTCAACGATGAGCTTTGCGGCGTCAGCGTTGTCCTCGAGATCGGCAGGCTCATACTTCAAAGCGGCGCAGTCGTCCTTTATATTGGTAATGACGAGCAGTGCGCGGAGATTTTCCATCTTGCAGTCGGGTTCAAACATCACACGGACTGTGGTGAGT
>CAMVPV010000014.1 GCA_947169455.1 uncultured Clostridia bacterium
GGCTAAGGCTGACCTCATCATCGGTGTAGGCGTAAGATTCTCGGACCGTGCCACAGGCGACACGGAGAAGTTCTCCAAGGGCGCACGTAAGATCCAGATCGATGCAGACTTCGCAGAGCTCGGCAAGAACGTTGATCTCGAGCTCGGATGTGCATGCGATATCAGCGATTTCTTAAGAAAGCTCATCGATGCGGTTGACTACAAGCGTAATCCGAACTGGATGACAAAGATCGATAAGTTAAGAGAGCAGGAGGCTGCCCAGGAGTATCAGGGATTCCTTCCCAGAGATGCCGTAATGGCTGCAGCAGCTCTTAATGATGAGGATACGGACGTTGTAACAGACGTTGGTCAGCATCAGATGTGGGTTGCCCAGTACTATGACTTCAAGAAGAAGAGGACATGGATCTCATCCGGCGGTCTCGGAACTATGGGCTTCGGTATGGGTGCCGCTATCGGTGCAGCATACGGCAGTAAGAAGAGAACGGTTCTTTTCACGGGTGACGGAAGCTTCGGCATGAATCTTAATGAGCTTGCCACGGCTGTTACTTACAACGTTCCCGTAACGGTAGTTCTGTTTAACAACGGCGTTCTCGGCATGGTTAGACAGTGGCAGACACTGTTCTATAACAAGACTTATTCGAACACGACGCTCGACCGTAAGACCGACTTCGTTAAGCTTGCCGAGAGCTTCGGCGCGAAGGGCTATAAGGCAGAGAACCTCGAAGAGTTCAAGGAAGCGTTCACAGAAGCGAATAAGGCAGAGGGACCGGTTGTTATCGATCTTACTATCGATAAGGATGATCTGGTTATGCCTATGATGAAGCCGGGCGGATCCTTCGACAGACTTATACTTGCGACAGAGGAGGAGAACAGACATGAGTAAGAATAATTTCGTTATCGCTGTTTATGTCGAGAATAAGTACGGTGTTCTCACCCGTGTCACAAGCATGTTCACACGCCGCGGATTCAATATCGACACTCTGACGGTGGGTGAGACCGAGTCTCCCGAGTATTCGAGAATCACGATCTCGCTGTCGGGCGACAGGACGGACCGCATGCAACTTGTTAGTCAATTGACCAAGTTATATAATGTCAAGAAGGTTGAAGTGCTGTCGAACGAGGAAGCGATCAAGAGAGAGCTTCTTCTTATCAAGGTTAAGAACGATCTTGATAACCGCGCACAGATCATGGATGCTGTTAACGTATTCAAGGCCAAGACAGTCGACTATTCGTCACAGGCTATGTGCTTTGAGGTTACGGGCGATTCCAACAAGATCGATGCTTTCATCGATAACATGAAGCCTTTCGGTATCATCGAGATGTGCCGTACGGGTATCGTGGCGTTAGAGCGCGGTCCCGACAGCATTCTGTCTGAATGATACGATCAATTAAGTAAATCAATTTGGAGGTACATTTAAAATGGCACAGGACAACAGGATTTTTTATGAGAAGGATTGCGACCTTTCTAAGCTCGACGGCAAGACAGTTGCCATCATCGGTTACGGTTCACAGGGACATGCACATGCACTGAATCTTAAGGATTCGGGCGTTAACGTAGTTGTAGGTCTCTACGAGGGTTCCAAGAGCAAGGCTAAGGCTGAGTCTCAGGGACTTAAGGTTCTTTCCGTAGAAGAGGCTACAAAGGCTGCTGACATCATCATGATCCTTATCCCTGACGAGAAGCAGGCTGCACTGTACAAGAAGTCCATCGAGCCTAACCTCACAGCAGGCAAGACACTCGCTTTCGCACACGGCTTCAACATCCACTTCGGATGCATCACACCTCCTGCTGACATCAACGTTATCATGATCGCTCCTAAGGCTCCGGGACACACAGTACGTTCCGAGTACCAGGCAGGTAAGGGTACACCCTGTCTTATCGCTGTTGAGCAGGATGCTACAGGCGATGCTTGGGATCTCGGTCTTGCTTATGCAGCAGGTATCGGCGGCGCAAGAGCAGGCGTTCTCGAGACAACATTCAGAACAGAGACAGAGACAGACCTCTTCGGTGAGCAGGCTGTCCTCTGCGGCGGCGTATGCGCACTCATGCAGGCAGGCTTCGAGACACTCTGCGAGGCTGGCTATGACCCCAGAAATGCATACTTTGAGTGCATCCACGAGATGAAGCTCATCGTTGACCTCATCTACCAGAGCGGCTTTGCAGGAATGAGATACTCCATCTCCAACACAGCAGAGTACGGCGACTATGTAACAGGTCCCAAGCTCATCACAGAAGAGACCAAGAAGACTATGAAGAAGATACTCTCCGATATCCAGGACGGCAGCTTCGCAAAGGAATTCCTCCTCGATATGTCACCCGCAGGCAAGCAGGTACATTTCAAGGCTATGAGAAAGCTCCATGCAGAGCATCCTTCCGAGAAGGTCGGCGAGGAGATCAGAAAGCTTTACAGCTGGAACAACGAAGAGGACAAGTTCATCAACAACTGATCACCTTTCCGGCTGTACAGCATCAGAAAGGAAATTTTCGTGTTTAACAATACTGATATGGGGATTGCCGCGTGACCGGAAGGTTACGCAAGCAGCCTTCCGGACAGTCGATATAATAAAATTGACTATTCAGGAGGTACCCCGGGCAATGAACAGAACAAACAAAAGGATCAGATTTGAAAAGGGCTATTACAAGAAAAACCCATGCAATGATACATTCGTGTGCAACAACTGCGGCAGAACTGTAGTTCCCGCAGGCGCAGGCAGCGACCACAGGAACCACTGTCCGTACTGCCTTTCGAGCAAGCACGTAGATATCGAACCGGGCGACAGAGAGTCCGACTGCGGCGGCGCAATGGAAGCCATCGCGGTATGGGTTCGGAAAAACGGCGAATGGGCGATCATCCACCGATGCAGGATATGCGGTGAGCTGAGCTCAAACAGGATAGCCGCTGACGATAACCCGATAAAGCTCATGTCTATCGCAATGAAGCCGGTATCTCTCCCGCCGTTCCCTTTGGAACGCATGGAGGAGATGGCAAGGCTTACCGGATGCGGCGAATAGGATTCGTTTTGTACAATGTATGTGAAAACCGCGGCTGTTCCGAATGAACGGACAGCCGCGGTTTTTTTGCAGATCCTGTAAGTGCCGGGCTGCTCGCTGTACGCGCTCTTTCAGCAGACGTCTGCGATCATCAAACACATCATTTATCAGATCTTGTCAGTACTTTTTTGTGCCAGCCCTTTTTATGGCAGTAGGGGCAGCGCATTTTTCTTGTGGTGCCGTAATGTATCGCCATCACCACCGACCGCATTTCCGGAACATAGCGCTTCTTGCATTCTGGGCACTCATAATATCCCGCATCGTGTTCCAGTGTCACGGCGTAAATTATCGCGGCGGTCACTGCGAACGAACCTGACAATATCAGTATCACGCCCGCAACAGCATTGTATTCCGCAAGGTACGAGCCGGCTATCATCAGCAGCAGCGATGTGACCGCAGCGAATATTGCTGTAAAGCTTGCCGCCGACAACAGCTTTTTGTTCGCCTGTTCCTCCAGCTTTCTCATTTCGATGAGGTTCTGTTCCGCAATTTCCTTGTAATCATCCATAATGATATGTTCCCCGAGCAGGAGTTCGTTAACATTGATATCAAGCAGTCCGCACAGTTCAAGCATGATAGAAGCATCGGGCAGACACCTGCCGGTTTCCCATTTGGAAACAGCCCTGTCAGTTATGCCGAGTTTTTCTGCAAGGACAGCCTGAGTCATTCCCTTTGCTTTTCTGCATGAAGCTATGAATTTTCCTGTCTTTTCCTGATCCATACGGGGATCCTCCTTTCACTGCAGATCATACCACACTTTGCGCAAATGTACAACGAACCGCCGGTTGAATGACGCATCTGCGCCGTTTCAACCTGCAGTTGAGAGAAGTATTTCTTATTGGTTCTTTTCGTAGATGACCGAAAGCCCTTTCAGCAGCAGGTCATCATCGAGGATTATCTTCTCATGGCAGAGCGGGACTACCGTTTTCGCAAGCCCGCCCGTAGCGATCACCGTATGCTCCTCGCCTGTGTCGTCACGTATCCTACGGATGATACCGTCCATAGACGATGCCGTTCCGTAAAGTATGCCGCTCTTCATGCAGTCAACGGTGTTGCTGCCGATAAGCTTTTTCGGCGGGTCAAGGCTGATATGCGGCAGCTGCGACGTCCTGCCGCTGAGTGAATCGAGCGACACTACCATTCCGGGGAGTATCATTCCGCCGATGTAATTCTTGTTTTTGTCGATCACCGAAACGGTCGTTGCGGTTCCGAGGTCAAATATTATCATAGGAGCGGTGTATTCGTTCAGACCGGCTACCGCATCCACCACGAGGTCACTTCCGAGCTGTGCGGGGTTGTCTATCACTATGCTGAGCCCTGTCTTTATCCCGGGACCCACCACGAGCGCGGTCTTTCCGGTGATCTTATGCACAGCTTTTTTCACTATCCCGGTGAGCGAGGGCACTACCGAGGATATCGCTGCGCCGTCTATGCTTTCGGGAGATATGCCGTAGAGTTCGGTTATCGCTTTCAGTGAAACGGCGTATTCGAGCTCTGTGGCGGAATGATTCGTTGAAACGCGCTCGGTGAAGAGTATTTTTCCGCTGTCTATGCAGCCGATCACGATATTGGTATTTCCTATGTCACACGCGAGTATCATTGAAAAGGACTCCTTTCATCAACTGTAAAAATATCCCCCGCCGCTTTCACGCCGGAGGATATATTTCCTTGTTTTTTGTGCTGTGTGAAAATATTTACGCTTCCGCGCTCTTTGGCTCGCGGCTTATCAGTTTAGCGCCGGAAAGTGCTGTTCCGACTGCACCGGTGATAACGGTCGAGGTTATCATTTCGGTAACTGCGTTGACGCCTACGAACGCGATGACGAAGAGGAACACATTCTTGCCGGGAGCCTTCTTGTTCCAGTAGCTCTGAATGATCTCGCTGTTGCCGAAGAGCAGCATAAGCGATGTCATATAGAACAGGGTATTGAGGAACGCTGCGAGAAATCCGGCGGTAAAGCTTGCAACGGACATTCCCGCCATACCGGAGGTGCCGTTCTTTATCTTTTCCGCGATGAATCCCGTCAGGAATCCGTCGATTATCCTCGGCACGAAGCACTGTACCGCCGTAAGTGCGGGGTTTATCTGCATGATAGCGGTACCGAGAACACTTGCTCCGAAGCACTGGAGAAAGCTGGTCAGACCGAACACGCCGCCTACGACAGCGCCGCCTATGGGTCCGAGGGCTACGGCAGCTACTGCCACGGGGATAACGTTGAGCGTTACGGCGAGAGGTCCGATGTTCAGGTATCCGAGGGGCGTATATGCCATAATGAAGAGAAGCGCCGAAAGAAGCCCTGCTATTGTGAGCTTCCGTGTTGTGATGTTTTTATTCATAATTTCCTCCTTGTTATTATTCCCCTTGCGGGGATACAATACAATGTGAATTATACGGTGCACAGCACACATCACCGCAATGTTATTATAGCACATATATCCCGGGATTTCAATACATCAATAAAAATTTTACAAATCACTTGCTGCAGTTTTCTATGTAGCAGCAAAGCAGGTACATCGCATATCCCCTTGTGACCTTTGCCTTCGGTCTGAAGCTGCCGTCAGCATCGGGCTTTGCCGCGCCCATACCGTATGCAAGCGCGATATATCCCGCATTTGCGGAATCAGCGGGAACATCCTTGAACGGCGACTTGTATATGCCGTTCAGCTCGGCGAAATCCTTGCCGCCCGCCGAGATAACGAGCAGCTTTGCGCTCATTTCCCTCGTGAGGGCTTTTCCGCTGCTGTCCGCACCCGTATTACCGTAGAGCGAATATACTATGCCGGAATAGTTCATATTGTCGAGCAGCTGTGCAAATTCGTACTCCGTAATAGCTTCATCGGGGCGGAATTCTGCTGTATCGCTGTCGATGACAACGCCGTAATCGTACATCATTCGGATATACTTTTCGTAGCGGTTCCCCGTGATATCCGTATAGGGGCAGCCCTTGCCGTCCTTATCGGCGGAGATGTTCCTGCCGTAATAGTCGCACAGCTTGCCGGTCTTTGCGTTTATATTGAAGGACTCATATCCGTAGAGCAGATATGTCTTTGCCTTGCCGTCGAGCGTAAGGAAGCCGTCATAGTAGAGGTCGGGATCCTTCTGAGCGAACAGCTTTTCAAAAGCCTTGTCCTCGCTGATGATATCCGGAGACTCGAAGTCCACATTGTCATAGCTGTAGGAAAAGCTCATTACCTCGCCCTTTGAGTTCACGGAGATATTTATATCGTTGCCGCTGACCTTTATATTCTCGTGGACACGTTCAAACACCGCAGAGTATGTATTTGAATTCCCGTTGTCGCTGTTGTCCCCGTCAGAGAGCCTGTATTCGCCGAAGATATCGGAGAGGTAGTACTTCGCGGCTTCGGCAGCCACCTTCTTTGCCTTCGCGGGGTCAGTCTTCTTTTTTGCGGTGCCGTCGTAATCGGAGGAATCGTACTTCCAGAACTGCACGGGAGTTCCCGAAACTGCGTCGGCGGTGACGTCTATGCTCTTGTAATCGCTGTCATCGCTGATGTAGAAATTCATGTACCACACATAGCCCGAGGGCGCGCTTTCATCATAGGATTTGCGGAACTCCGCATATCCGAGAACGTACTTGTCATTCAGCCCGAGGTACTTGTCCTTCTTCATCCTGTCGATGATATCAGTTTTGGAGAGGTATTTTCCGCTGTCTATGAAAGCCTGGCTTTCTGCGGGAGTCGGCTGATAGTTCATGCTGTTGACAGAAGCTTTGCCCGTTCTCGGAGCTGTTTCTTTCGCTGCCGCTGCTTCCTCCGCAAAGCCGCTGTCATACGATCCGTAGCCCACAGTATCATCAAAATAGTATCCGGAGGTGTTCATCGCCTTATTGTAATCGTCGTACATTGCAGTAGGCTTTGCGGTGCGGGCATCTATCACGGCGTTCTTTTCGGGAGAATAGACTACCACTGCGGTCTTTCTGCTGCCGTCCCGGCAGATGCGATAGCTCGGCACAAGCTTGGACTTTTTCTTATATGCTTTCCGGAACTCGCTCACGGATCCTGCTGAATCAACATCTGCGAAAGCAGCGTCTTCCCACCATGTAAGCTCAAAACGGACGAGCCTGCCGGTCATTTTGTCAACGGTCACGCTGCCGTAATTCTTTTCAAGCTCTGCGCCGCCTGCCTTGCGGGTGAAGCCTACGCTCACCGTGCGCGAGGTAAGATACTGCGAGATATTCTCCGCGGAGAAGCTTATCTCATCGGCTATCTGCGGGTCGAGCTCCTTCACTATTTCACTTGCGGACTTCATCAGCTGCTCATCGGAAAATCTGCAGAAGGACGGCTTGCCGGAATATTCCTGATATTCCGGGTCGTAGGTATCGTATCCGGTGATGATGCCATCCGAAATACTTACGGTAATGCTCTTATCATTGCTTCCGGTGCACGTTTCCCAGCACAGCTGGTATGTCTCGTGCGCATCGGAGGTGGATTTCGTATAGGTGAATTCACTGTACTCTGCAGGGATATCCACCCTGCTCCTGGCGTCGCGGACTGCTCTTTCAAGGGCTGTTCCGCCCGTTACGGGCTTTTCCGGAGCGGAAGATACCGACGTGAGCATCGACACGGGAGTTGCGGCTGCGGAAACGGGATATCCCGCGCAGCATACCGATACCGACAGTGCAAAAGCTGCTGCCGCCGAAGCTACAGACTTTATCCTTTTGTTCATAAAAACCATATCCTTTCAGAAAAAATACATTGATTATATGATATCACAGAAAACTCTGCTTTTCAATAATATAAACAAACCGGATAAGCGAATTTTTTCACCGCCGAAAAATGTTTATAGGAATATACAAATCAGAGCACGGATACACTGCATATTTGTGCATATTTTTTCTTCGGTGTGTGCATTTTACACCGCTGTATTTCGCAAAAAAGATAAAATTATGTCGGTTCGGTTAAATCGGGAAAATCAGGGCGATTTCTATTGACAAAAACAGCATAATGTGCTAAAATGTATATTGCTGAAAAAATTCAGGCTTCGGTTTTACGGGGTCG
This sequence comes from uncultured Clostridia bacterium, assembly GCA_947169455.1. The sequence goes on from CAMVPV010000014.1 coordinate 8,071, forward strand.
AAAACGTATCAGCAAATGACATTGCACAGTTATTTACATAGTTTGAGGGTAGAATAGGAAAACACCGAAAGGAATGGTAGGAATATGCAGAAGGCAATAGCCGTAATGACGAGCGGAGGAGACGCTCCCGGCATGAACGCCACGGTCAGGGCGGTCACAAGAACAGCTATCACAAGAGGCTACAAGGTAATAGGCATAGAGAGAGGCTATAACGGTCTGCTCAACGGTGAGACAAAGGAACTCAACGAAAGAGACGTTTCCAACATCATCCAGAGGGGCGGCACTGTCCTCTACACAGCAAGATGCCTCGAGTTCAAGCAGCCCGAATATCAGAAGATAGGCGCTGACAAGTGCCGTGAAATGGGTATAGAAGGAATAGTTGTCATCGGCGGCGACGGTTCCTTTATGGGTGCAAGGGCTCTTTCATCGCTCGGCATCCCCTGCATAGGCATCCCGGGCACTATCGACAACGATATCGCCTGTACGGAATACACCATAGGCTACGATACCGCAATGAACACCGCTGTCGAGATGATCGACAAGCTGCGCGATACCGCACAGTCCCACGACCGCTGCTCGGTCGTTGAGGTAATGGGCAGACACGCAGGCTGGATCGCTCTCCATGTAGGTATCGCGGTAGGCTCTATCGGCATACTCGTTCCCGAGGTAGAGCCGGATATCAAGAAGCTCGCCGAGAAGATAAAGAGATCCCAGGCTAACAGAAAGCAGCACTTCATCATAGTTGTTGCCGAGGGACGCAGCGATCCCACACTTGCTCAGCAGATCGCCGATCTCACCGGCATCGATTCCAGATACACGATACTCGGTCACGTACAGAGAGGCGGCGCTCCCACACTGCGCGACAGGGTAAGAGCGAGCCAGATGGGCTACTATGCGGTAGATCTTCTCGACAAGGGCGCATCCAACAGGATAGTAGGTCTTAAGGACGGCAGAGTATATGACATAGACATCGAAGAGGGTCTTGCAATGAAGAAGCCCTTCGATATGAACCTGTTCAGAGTAGCAGACGAGATCTCTTTCTGAGCAGTCGCAAACCAGATCAACAACGGGCGGCGGATATGCCGCCCACAGGCATTACAGAGTAGGCAGATGTGCGTACAGTGCCGTGACAACGGGGAGTTGTGTCACGGACGAATGCACGTAAGCAGCGATACATCTGCCGCATCCCGCTTTAATGCATTATAAAAGGAGCTTTTCATACTCCCTGATAATGCATCATTATTCGAGGAGGTATAATATGAAAAGCTTTTTTGATTTATTCACGGATTCAGCAAAGTCTCTGAAGGAACTGCGCACTCTCACCACGGCGGGGATACTTCTCGCTATGGCGATAGCGGTCAAGCCGCTCTCCGTGGAGGTGACTCCCGACCTGAGGATAGCGTTCTCCTTCATACCGATAGCAGTCATCGCAATGCTGTACGGTCCCGTGGTATGCGGAGCATCGTCCTTCCTGCTCGATTTTCTCGGCTACATCATCGCAAACAAGAGCGCACGCGCATACAGCCCTCAGCTTGCGCTGATAGTACTGCTTTCGGGCGTTATCTACGGCATGATACTCTACCGCTGTGAATTCGGCACGAAAAAAGATACTACGATCTCGATACTGCGCATATTCGGCGCCTGCCTTGCAGTTGCCGTGATATGCAACATCTGCCTGAATTCTTACTTCCTCTACACGCTCTATGTGAACAAGAACTTCACTCTCATTGGCGGCGACTGGAACGGCTTTGCAGCATACTGTTTCCCGAGGATCATAAAGAACCTCATAGAATTCCCGATAAGGGGCATCATTCTTTCGGTAATGCTGCCTATGGTAAAGACCGCGTATGACAGGGTGCAGCTCCAGTTCGGAAGAAAAGCGGCATGAATTTGACGATCAGGGTGATAATATGATAAAGATAGGTTTTATAGGCGGCGGAAATATGGGCGGCGCTATCATCGCAGGGATCCAGCGCAGCGGCATGGACGCCGAGATACACATAGTTGACAGCGACCCTGAAAAGGTCGCAGCGCTTGAAAAAACAGGGGTGATCCCCAGTGAGAGCGCACAGGCTCTCGCCGAAGAATGCAAATATATTTTCCTCGCGATAAAGCCGCAGACATTTGACGCTGTGCTCCCTTCGATGAAAGGGTATGTTACGGAGGATAATGTGCTGGTCTCCATCGCGGCGGGCATTACCGAGGAATACCTCATAAAGACCCTCGGCGTGAATGTTCCGGCTGTAATAGTGATGCCGAACACGCAGTTCCTGCTCGCCGATGGCGCGACTGCGCCCGCAAAGGGCACCTACACCT
>CAMVPV010000015.1 GCA_947169455.1 uncultured Clostridia bacterium
CCGGGCTTTACATCCCATATCGTAAAGCCTTCCTTTTTCAGTTCAGCTTCATCGAAGTCCGCTGTGTCCTCATCGACCGCGATGCCTATACCGTATTCAAAAGTATCGGAGTCCTTGTCTTTCGGGGTGCACAGTCCGTAGAGATCGCGCTTTCCGTCTTCCCTCAGCATCCAGATGGGGCTGAGCAGCTGCTTTTCATTGCACTCCGCCCAGAAATCGGGTATCTCGCAGTTGTCATCATCGTTGATGATCTCGTTCCTGAAACTCCTTGCCAGTGCGATGAATTTCTTTTCCTTTGTCTGTACTATCTTGTAGTCCATACTTTTACCGCCTTCCACAGTCAGTTTTATTACAAGAGGATTGAAAAGCACGAGCTTTGCAGCGCCTTCGCGGGCAGCCTTCGGAGCGATGCCGTGAAACCGCGTGAAAGCCTTCGTGAAGCTTTCGGGGGTATCATAGCCGTACTTCATTGCGATATCGGTTATCTTTGCATCGGTCTCCATTATCTCCCTGCCAGCCAGGGATAACCTTCGGCTGCGTATATAGGCATTGGCTGTCATACCGGTGAGAAAACTGAACGCCCGGTGGAATTCATAGCTTGAAATATACACCTGCCTTGCCGCATCCTCATAATTGATATCATCCAGAAGATGCTCCTCAATATAGTTGATCGCCTGCTGTATCGCTGATATCCACTCCATGTTTTTCCCTCCTGCTGATCTTATTATAGAGCATATCTGTGGTCATAACATTTCCCTGCTTGCGGAGTTATGTCAGGTATGGATAAGTGAAAGGATTATGATCATGGATATCAGTATTGCGATATATATCACAGCTGTTCTTGCCAGCTTTTTCTTTTCCTTGTCGGACACAGCCCATGCCAGCACCAGCCCTCCAAGACATGAGAGCCATCCGAAAAGGAACACATCCGGATGCTTATAGCCATGGAAGAAGAGGATATATCCTCCGAGCAGCATGAGGACGACTGCCGATATATGCCCGATGATCTTAGCAGTGAGCTTCTTTTCCATATTTTTTCCTTTGGTCATACTGTCATTTTCTGTTACAGCGGATTATCCGTATCAGATTGATGATGTTTACGATCAGTGCAAATACCATAGCGGCAAAAATAAGTACCATATTTTTTGGTGATACGACATATCCCCGGATGATCATCATCACTGCAAGTATAAAAAATATACCGGTGATGATCTTCATCAGTGTTTCTTTTTTCATAGCCATCCGCCTTTATTTTGAATATCGTAGTATATTATACTCCAAAAGGGCTGCGTCGTCAATACTTATTCATAATATTTTAGCATTATCATCATAAATAATGCTGTGAGGTATTATTTTTCCCTCAAATTAATGAAAAGGTATTGACTTTTTACGGAATTTGTCGTATCATTTATAGTGATTATTTGTGCGCCGCACAGAATAATGCTCGAAAGGAACGTGATCAGGCTTTACGGTTTTAATAACCTGACCAAAACTCTCAGCTTCAATATATATGATATATGCTACGCGAAAAGTCAGCGCGAGCAGCAGGACTACATCAAATACATCGACGAACAGTACAACTCCGAGAGACTGACGAATATCCTCTGCGACGTCACGGATATGATAGGTGCGCACGTACTGAACATATCCAAGCAGGACTACGACCCGCAGGGCGCATCGGTAACGCTCCTCATCTCCGAGGAACAGCGCATCGCGCATATATGCGAGCCGGAAAAGCAGGATATCGCTGCCCACCTCGACAAGAGCCATCTTACCGTGCATACCTATCCCGAGTTCCATCCGGACAACGCGATAACTACTTTCCGTGTGGATATAGACGTTTCCACCTGCGGACAGATAACACCGCTGAAATGTCTCGATTACCTCATATCCAGCTTCGATTCGGATATAATCACGATAGATTACCGCGTCCGCGGGTTCACGAGGGACGAGCAGGGCAGGAAGCTGTTCATCGACCACGATATAACCTCGATACAGAACTATATCGCCAAGGACACACTCGAAAGGTACGATGCGATAGACGTCAACGTGTATCAGTCGAATATTTTCCACACCAAGATGATGATAAAGGAGATAGTCCTCCAGAACTACCTCTTCAATACAGATACCTACGAGCTTGCTCCCAAGCGCCGCCTTGAGATAAATGATCTGCTGCGGCGCGAGATGATAGAGATCTTCAGCGGGCAGAATATATTCTGAACAGCCCCGCAGACAATACTTCGGGAGGTACAGTGCAATGTCACCTGACCAGAACCGCGCACCTGTCTATGATGCACTTCTTAAATACCGCGAGGAACGCATAGTACCGTTCGATGTACCGGGGCATAAGCACGGCAAGGGAAATCCCGAGCTGACTGCGTTTCTCGGCAAGACCTGCATGGAAGTCGATGTGAATTCCATGAAGCCGCTCGACAACCTGATACACCCCGTTTCGGTGATAGCCGAGGCAGAGCGTCTTGCGGCGGAATGCTTCGGGGCGGCGCACTGCTTTTTCATGATAAACGGCGCTTCGTCGGCGGTGCAGGCGATGATAATGTCGGTCTGCAAGGCGGGCGACAAGATAATCATGCCGCGCAATGTACACCGCAGCGCTATTAATGCACTCATCGTCAGCGGTATAATACCCGTATATGTCGATCCCGGTGTGGATAAGCGGCTCGGGATACCGCTCGGGATGAGCGTTTCCGCCGTGGCAAATGCGATAGAGGAAAATCCCGACGCCAAAGCTGTCATGGTGAACAATCCCACATATTACGGCGTTTGCGCCGATATACGCAGTATCGTGAAGCTCGCTCATGAGCACGGAATGGCTCTGCTCGCGGACGAAGCACACGGTACGCATTTGTATTTCGGGGAGGGTATGCCCGTTTCCGCAATGGCAGCGGGCGCGGATTTTGCCGCTGTATCCATGCACAAAACGGGCGGCTCGCTCACACAGAGCGCTTTCCTGCTCATCGGGAAAAGTGCGGAGGTGAGCACTGGGCGTGTGCGCTCGGTGATAAATCTCACGCAGACCACGAGCGCATCGTATCTGCTGCTGTCCTCGCTCGACCTTACACGCCGCAGGCTCGCACTGAACGGGCGTGATATGTGCCGCAGGATGGCGGAATCGGCGGAGTATGCCCGCGAGGAGATAAACAAGATAGGCGGCTATTACGCATACTCCTCGGAGATATGTGAGGGTGACGCCTGCTTTGCGTTCGACAGGACGAAGCTTTCGGTATATACAAGGGATATCGGGCTTGCGGGGATAGAGGTATATGACATACTCCGCGACAGCTATGATATACAGATCGAATTCGGGGATATCGGAAATATCCTTGCGATAATCACCGCAGGCGACCAGTGGAAGGACATCGAAAGGCTCGTTTCGGCGCTTTCCGAGATAAAGCGGCGCTTCGGCAGAGACAAGGCGGGCTCGGTCGGCAGCGAGTACATCAGCCCCGTCGTGAAAGTTTCGCCGCACGATGCTTTTTACAGCGGACAGGAGACAGTTCCGATAAGCGAGAGCAGCGGCAGGGTGAGCGGTGAATTTGTAATGTGCTATCCGCCGGGGATACCGATAGTCGCGCCGGGTGAGCTCATCACGCCGGAGATAGTGGAGCACATTGCCTACTGCAAGGAAAAGGGCTGCTTCATGACAGGCACGGAGGATCTTCATATCGAGAATATAAAGGTCATTGCAGAGTAAGGTGAAGCGGTTATGAAAATAACAAAGGAAAAGCATGACGATCGCGGCTTCAGAATTACTAAGGTCTTTGTGACTGCTGCCGTCTGTACCTGGCTTTTGATGTTTTCACTTGCTTTTTCATGGTATTTTCCCGGGATAAATGAGGTAATATATATGCTTTTGCCGGTCGTACCAATAATTCTTTGTGCGGCTGTCATGCGGTTATTATACAGAAAACCTGAAAGACTTATATTTATTCTTGCCTGTGTGACTGCGTTCCTGATAAACATTGTACCGGCTTTTTATGTTATGTATGGATTTATGAGAGATCTATAGGAGAAATTTTATATATCGGATTATGGTTTACAGAGGAAAATTATCATGCGAGGACGCCCGACCGATTTGATATGTTAATATAAAAATGTGGAGATAATTATTATGGATCTATGGTTTACGGAGGAACATTTATCACGCGAGGACGCCCGATCGATTTGATATGTTAATATAAAAATGTGGAGATAATTATTATGGATCTATGGTTTACAGAGGAAAATTATCACGCGAGGACGCCCGATCGATTTGAAGGGATAATTATTATGAGAGTAATTTCAGATCTGATTTGATATGTTAATGTAAAAAAAATGGAGATAATTTTATGGATCTATGGTTTACGGAAGAACATTCTCCCTGTGCGAGAATGTCTATAAAGGTCAACAGACAGCTCCACTCGGAGCAGAGCGACTATCAGCGGATAGATATATTTGAAAGCCCGGAATTCGGACGATTTCTTACCCTCGACGGCTACATGATGCTCACCGAGAAGGACGAATTTATCTATCACGAAATGATAACGCACGTCGCAATGGCGAGCAATCCCGATGTGAGAAAGGTGCTCGTGATCGGCGCGGGCGACGGCGGCACCGTGCGCGAGCTCGTCCGCTACAAGACGATAGAGCACATCGACATGGCGGAGATAGATCAGCGCGTCGTGGAGGTGTGCAGGGAATATATCCCGCAGACCGCCTGCGGGCTCGATGATGAGCGTGTTCACATACATTACGAGGACGGTCTGAAATACGTCCGCCGCAAGGAGGATTTCTACGATCTCATCATCGTTGACAGCACCGACCCGTTCGGACCGGGCGAGGGGCTTTTTACGAGTGAATTCTACGGCAACTGCTGCAAGGCGCTCACCGGGAACGGCATACTCGTTAATCAGCACGAATCGCCCTACTACGCCGAGGACGCCCGTGCAATGCAGAGGGCGCACCGCCGCATAAAAGAATTTTTCCCGATATGCGGGGTGTATCAGGCGCACATACCGACCTACCCTTCGGGACACTGGCTGTTCGGGTTTGCTTCAAAGACGATAGACCCGCTGAATGTCGATGCCGACCGCTGGAACGCCCTCGGCATAAAAACGCGCTATTACAATACCGAACTTCACAAGGGCTGCTTTGCTATACCGAATTACGTGAAGGAACTTTTGCGCAATGCGTGAATCATATTATACAAAGATTCCTCTTCCGCGGAAATACAAAGTAATTATGTGGGCAGAGTTTATTATTGTTATTCTTGTTCTGTCTTTTATGTCTGTTAAGTCACGCTCGTTCCGAAGCATTGCCGGAAATTCCGAAGGATGGTTCGCGGTATTGCGGCAGCCGGTGGATTACGGTTTTGATTATGAGCTTATGTTTTTCAATCCGCAGGGAGAACACATAAATTCGCTGCGTTTCAGCGGACAGCATATATCATATGAAATATGCTGCTTTGATGAAGATCTGTTTTTCCGCGTATCGCGTGAAGAAACAGGCAGGTTGTATGATTTTTCGGGAAATTACAAAAGGGATGCCGTTTATCCCGGCAAAATAAGACGCAATGTCCGGTACATCGGCGATACGTATTCAAAGACGGCTGAATATAAAAAAGAGCTTTTGAGCTTTAAAGAATATATACTGCTTTACAGGGAAGACGGAACTATTACAGTAGATATAACGGAAGATCATGCTTATGTCAAATTACTCAGAGCTGTTTTTCCGGCAATACTTTTCATGATCGTTATTTATACCCGGACAGCAGATATCGATGGAGATGAACATTAAATGGAAAACGAAAAAAATGTATTTATAGGCTGCGAGGCGGATTATGATGATTCGCGGACGGTCATATTCGGGGCGCCGTTCGACAGCACGACCTCGTTCCGCCCGGGAACGCGCTTCGGCAGCAGTTTTATCAGGCGCGAGAGTTTTGGTATCGAAACTTATTCGCCCTATCAGGACAAAGACCTGACCGACTGCAATATATTCGATTCGGGAGATATCGAGCTCTGCTTCGGTTCGCCGGAACGCGCGCTCGATGATATCTGTGAGCGCACCTCGCGGATAGTGAAGGACGGCAAGCTGCCTGTCATGCTCGGCGGGGAGCACCTTGTCACGCTCGGTGCGGTGAGAGCCGTTCACGAACGATACCCCGACCTGTATATCATACAGTTCGATGCTCACGCCGATCTGCGCGACGATTATCTCGGGCAGCGGCTCTCTCACGCCTGTGTGATGCGGCGCTGCTATGAGCTTGTCGGCGAGAAGCATATTTATCAGTTCGGTATACGCAGCGGCGAACGCACGGAATTCCGCTTTGCGGAGGAGCATACGAATATGTTCCCGCTGGGACTGAAAAAGCTTGATATGGATGCTGTAAAGAAAACCGCTGAACAGCTCGCGGGGAAGAACGTCTATCTGACGATAGACCTCGATGTGCTCGACCCGTCGGAATTTCCGGGCACGGGAACTCCCGAGGCGGGCGGCGTCAGATTTACCGAGCTGATGAAAGCACTTATGAAGCTGAAAGGGCTGAATATCGTCGGCGCCGATCTCAACGAGCTTTCTCCGCACTATGACCCGAGCGGACGTTCTACGGCGCTTGCCTGCAAGCTGCTGCGGGAGCTCCTGCTGATGACATATAAATGACGGTACAGATATGAGATCCGCAGAAATAACTGACCATGAAAGGAAAGATAAAAAATGCTTATACTTGATGAACTCCGTGTGGAGCTTGAAGGCTACCGCAAGGATATGAAGGAACTCTACAATATACTGAACATCGACAAGGCGAAGAAGGAGATAGAGGAGCTGCAGGCTGAATCCGCAAAGGACGGCTTCTGGGACGATCTCGAGAATTCGCAGAAGGTCATGCAGACCATAAAGCACGACGAGGCTGTCATCGCCGATCACAAGAAGCTGAACGATCTGCTTGAGGACACTATCACGATGATAGAGCTCACCATAGAAGCCGGCGAGGAAGAGGACGAGGCGACCGTGAATGAGATACGCGCCGAAGCGGACAAATTCCGCAGCGGACTGGAAACGACCCGTCTCACTACGCTGCTCACCGGTGAATACGACGGCAAGAACGCCATACTCACGTTCCATGCGGGCGCGGGCGGCACCGAAGCCCAGGACTGGGCGGAGATGCTTTTCAGAATGTACAACCGCTGGGCGGAGCGTCACGATTTCAAGGTGACGACGCTCGATTACCTCGACGGAGAAGAAGCGGGGCTTAAATCCGCGTCACTGCTCATTGAGGGAACGAATGCCTACGGTTTCCTCAAATCCGAGGCGGGAGTTCACCGCCTTGTCAGGATATCCCCGTTCGATGCATCGGGCAGACGCCACACATCGTTCGCTTCGCTTGAAGTAATGCCGGAAATGGGCGACGCCGATCTGAACGTTGAGATACGTCCGGAAGATCTTGAGATAGATTTCTACCGTGCGAGCGGCGCGGGCGGACAGAAGGTCAACAAGACCTCTTCGGCGGTGCGCCTTACCCACAAGCCCACGGGTATCGTGGTCTCATGCCAGACACAGAGGAGCCAGTATCAGAACAAGGACTACGCTATGAAAATGCTCATCTCCAAGCTGGTGGAGATCAAGGAGCGCGAGCATCTCGACAAGATAGAGGATATCAAGGGCGTTCAGAAGGAGATCGCGTGGGGCGCACAGATACGTTCCTATGTGTTCATGCCTTATACGCTCGCGAAGGATCACCGCACCAATTTTGAGAACGGCAACATAAACGCTGTAATGGACGGCGACATCGACGGATTTATAAACGCATACCTCACCGCACTCTCTCACGGGGAGATACAGAAGTAAGCGGGCAGCGGTATATCCGCTGACGATGCATGGACAGCTGATACGGAAAAAGTACGGGGGAGTTCTTGAATGGAAAACTACCTTGATTCAAAAGCCGCCCGCGGGAATGCGCGTGATATCGCGGCGATAGTGCTTTGCGGACTGATGCTGTACGGCGGGATGAAGGTGTTTGCCGAAAATATAAGAGCTCACGCCGAAATATCCGATATTTTGATAGATCTCATTCTGGACGCGCTGTTCGCGTTCGGCGTATGGCTCGCTGTTTTCCGCATAATACGCCGCAGGACTGCCGTGAGGATAGCAGGCTTCCTTTACACCACACCCGAGATCGATGTGAGTGAGGACACTCTCCGCACGGAGCTCGGTCTGAAGGAACCTGCGAAGATCATATCCGAAATGACATTCGGCGGCTACCTGCGCAACATAAAATTCGACAAGGAAACACGGACGTTCCATGCGTTCATAAAGGAGAACATCGCGGAAGAATCGATGTACTGCGCAGTGAAGTGCCCGAGCTGCGGTGCGGACTGCCGCATCTACAGGAACCGTGCGAATATCTGCGCGTACTGCGGCACAGAGCTGATGTTCGGGGAAAATGTTTCCGGAAAATGATACGAAATAATGCCGGCGGCAGTATCTGACTAAGATCTGACCGTCGGCAAAGCGCATTTTTGCGAACTTTTATGCATAGTGCTTGACAAAAACTTGCAAAAGTGATATACTGAAAGAGTATGTATATTTTGTGAAATACTGCACATATTATATCAGAACAAATCCCCGTAAGAGAGGTCAATGTAAATATGTGCAGCAGAAACGACAGCGATACCGAGAGAGAATACCGTGCCGATGAGCGCACTGCCGATATCGAGCTTGCCGAAAGGCTCGGCATGGTGCAGGCGTCCGACCCGAAACACGTCATAAACTGCCTGACGATAATCGGGCAGATAGAGGGTCACTGTATACTCCCGCCCACCGACAAGACCACAAAATATGAGCATATCATGCCCGCACTCGTGAATATCGAGCAGGACCGCGCGATAGAAGGACTGCTCATCATACTGAACACTGCGGGCGGCGATGTTGAAGCGGGTCTTGCGATAGCGGAACTCATCGCGGGCATGAGAACGCCGACCGTTTCGGTCGTGCTGGGCGGCGGACATTCGATAGGTGTGCCGCTTGCGGTATCAGCAAAAAGATCGTTCATAGTGCCATCTGCCGCGATGACCGTCCACCCGGTCAGAATGAACGGGCTGGTGCTCGGAGTACCGCAGACCGTGCGCTATTTCGAGGCGATGCAGGACAGGGTGACGGGGTTCGTATGCCGCAACAGCAGGATATCCCCGAAGCGTTTCCGTCAGCTTATGCTGAATACAGGCGAGCTCGTCACCGATATGGGAACGGTGCTCGACGGTGAAGCCGCCGTGAGAGAGGGGCTTATCGACAGTCTCGGAGGGCTTTCCGATGCGGTCGATTGCCTGTACGGGCTCATCGAGAACGGTGAGAAGCGGTATTCGTAAATAATTTATATAGGAGTGTTTTGATTGACGATAGCAGAAGCAGTACTTGAAGGCGTGATACAGGGACTCACCGAATTCCTCCCTGTATCGAGCTCGGGGCACCTCTCGGTGTTCCAGCATTTTTTCGGGATATCCGGTGAGGAAGCATTCGCATCTACGATAGTGATGCACCTCGGAACGCTTGTTGCTGTGTTTGTGGCATTCTGGGCGAAGATAAAAACTCTCATTCTTGAATTTTTCGATATGGTGAAGGACATCTTCACAGGGAAATTCAGCTTTAAGGAAATGAACGGCAGCAGGCGCATGATCGTGATGATAATCGTTTCGATACTGCCGCTGTTCGCGTTCTACATATTCAAGGACTTTTTCGAGGGCATCGGTTCGGACGCGGATATCATCATTGAGGGAATAGCTTTTCTTTACACTTCGGCGCTGCTTTTCTTTGCCGACCGCCATTCGGACGGCAAGCTTTCAGCAGAGGAGACTACCGTAAAGACCGCACTCATCATCGGCATATTCCAGGGTATCGCGCTCGTTCCGGGCGTATCACGCTCCGGCTCGACAATATCCGGCGCCATGTTCTGCGGAATGAAGAAAGAGGACGCCGTAGAATACAGCTTTATACTCGGCATACCGATAATCCTTGCGGGCGCACTGCTTTCGTTCATTGATATGGGAAAGTCCGGCGGCGCAGATATTTCGGTATTGCCGCTCGCCATTGGATTTGTGGTATCGGCGGTGACGGGCTATTTTGCGATAAGGCTCGTGAAATGGCTGATAAAGACTGACAGATTCAAGATATTCTCGATATACACCGCGATACTCGGCATAGCCGTGATAACTGCGGGGATACTTGGTTACTGATACAGCGGAGGTGTAATGATTGCCTACATATTTTGATACAGAGTTCAGATTTTCGAGAAAGGACATATATCCGGACTTCATG
>CAMVPV010000016.1 GCA_947169455.1 uncultured Clostridia bacterium
ATACGGGCGACCCCAACAACTTCTACACAACGACAGGCGCGCCCGAGACAACTACCGTTCCCGAATACTATGACCCCAACAGGCATATTGTAGATCCGCCGACATACCCGCCCGAGACTACCACCGTTCCCGAGACGACCACGGCAGTCCCGACGACCGTTTCTCCCGATACCACGACCGGAACTACTCCCGAGACCACGACCACGACCGCAGGACAGACCACGAGCGAAACGACGAGCGAGACTACGAGCGATCCTGAGGAAGAAACGTTCCTCGTAACGTTCTTCAACCACAACGGCGAGCCTATCTCCACGCAGACAGTAAAGAAGGGCGAAAGCGCATCCGAACCCGCGATAGCGCAGAGCTATGTGAATGACAGCAGCGTGACCATGCTGTTCAGGGGCTGGCGCCAGTCGTTCACGAATGTAGAAGCACCCGTGAACGTATTCCCGATATATGAAGCCGCAGCGAAGTACACCGTAAAGTTCGACAGCAAGGGCGGCTCTGCCGTAGCCGATCAGTATGTCGAGGAGGGCGGCACCATCACCAATGTTGAGCCCACGCTCGAAGGCTACATATTTATCGGATGGCTCAACGGCACCGATGATTTCGACCCCTCAACGCCTGTTAACAGCGACCTCACGCTCACCGCGCTGTGGACGCTGGGCGAATATACCATCTCGTTCGTTACCGGTACGGATGAAGTCATCGCGCCGATAACACAGTACTACGGCACCTCTGTCACAGCGCCCGCTGACCCCGTAAGAACCGGCTTTGAGTTCCTCGGCTGGGATACCCCTGTTCCCGACACCATGCCCGCCGGTGATATCACGCTGACTGCACAGTGGTCGGCTGTGAAATACACCATCACATTCGTGACGGACGGCGGCACGGAGATAGCACCGCTCTCACTGGAATACGGCGAGACAGTTCCCGCAGTCGCAAATCCCGAAAAGACCGGTCACAAGTTCGCCGGCTGGGATATCACACTTCCGGAGACCATGCCCGCCGAGAACCTCACTGCAACGGCTAAGTGGTCGGTGATGCAGTTCACCATCACGTTCGACACCGACGGCGGTTCAAGGATTTCTCCCCTCACGCTGGATTACGGCGCGGAGATACCCGCTATCGAGAACCCCGTAAAGGCAGGCTTCACGTTTGCAGGCTGGAACGGTGAGTTACCCGCGAATATGCCCGACTACAACATCGATCTGACCGCACTCTGGACGCCGAACACCTACAAGCTCATATTTGAGACGGACGGCGGAACGAAGATGGACTTCATCGAGCTGGAATACGGCGAGACCGTTCCGACAGTTGAAGCACCCGAAAAGACCGGTCACAAGTTTGCCGGCTGGGAGCCCGCACTTCCGACGACCATGCCCGCCGAGGATCTCACCGTAACGGCGCAGTGGTCGGTAATGCAGTACACGATAACGTTCAATACTGACGGCGGAACAACTATCCCCGCTATCACGCAGGATTATGACAGCGTGCTCAGTCTGCCCGCTGACCCTGTGAAGGCAGGATATGACTTTGACGGCTGGGAGCCCGCACTGCCCATAAGGATGCCGCTTGACGGACTTGAAGTCAAGGCACAGTGGACAGCAAGGACGGATACTCCGTACAAGGCTGCCATATACAGGCAGAGCCTTACAGGCATCTATGAGCCTTACGAGACTATCGAATGCACGGGCACGACCGACACTGTCGCACAGGCGCCCGAAAAGACCTACAAGGGCTTTACGCTCAATTCCGATAAGACGAATGAGGTCGAGTTCGTTGTAGCCGCTGACGGGAGCACCGTTATACAGGTGTTCTACGACAGAAACTCCCATACGCTGACATGGGACTTCGACGGCGGCGAGGCACAGACCGGCAGCTATACTCCCGAGGGCACGACCATGTACGGCGCTTCGATAAGCTATCCGGACAAAACGAGCGTGAAGAAGCTCGGCTACACGCTGAGCGGCTGGAGCTTTTCCGACGCGGCCATGACGGACAGCGACCTCACGATAAAGGCTGTATGGGAACCGGCTACCGACACGCCCTACACCGTAAAGCATTTCCTTGAAAATATCGCTGACGACAACTACACCGAGGACACCGCGTCCGAGCAGTCCCTGAAGGGCACGACCGGCGGTGAGACCGAAGCAGCCGCACTCACGTTCGAGGGCTTCACCGCGCAGACTATCGCGCAGAAGGAGATAGCCGCTGACGGTACTACGGTAGTAGAGGTCTACTACAAGAGGAACACCTACACGCTCACATGGCACCCGTCAGAGGACGGCGCCGAGATGACCGGAGACTATACCTCGGGTGAGGTGAAGTTCGGTGCGCCGATAACTGCGCCGACGATGAGCCTTGAAGGCTGGGAGTTCAAGGGCTGGCTCGATCATGAGCGCTCCTACTACGGAGAACATGGCGGTGTGCCTGTACCGATAACGACAGAGCCGACCATGCCTGAGAACGATCTGGATTATTATGCGTACTTTACCGTAAATTCCTACACCGTATCGTTCATCAACGGCGAGAGCGTGAAATTCCATGAGTACGACTATCAGTACGGCGCAAGCATAGATTCACCGGGCTTTGATACTGACTTCCCCGAATCCTTCATTGACGGCGGGAAGAAGTATGTATTTGAATGCTGGATGTATGAAGATACGCCGCTGTATGTTGACACATGGCTATACGAGGACGAGGCTTGCACGAAGTATTTCCATGCACCCGCAAAGGCGATCACTCTGAAAGCAAAGTACAAGGCACTTGAAGCGCATACTGTAAACTTCGCGTTCTACTACAAGGGTATAGAAGACCGCGGCTCAAAGACTGTTACAGTATATGACGGCGAACTTGTAACGGCGCCCGATGATGTTGTTTACGAATACAGGGATGTTACATGGTATTCTGATCTTGAATACTGGTTCACCGCCGACGATACCTATAACCCGTTGTATGATTCGTCTTACACAGGCGAAAGGGTCGTTTTCGACATCGAAAACACCCCGGTAACCGAAGATATTACTCTCTATGCGAAATATACACAGCTCCCGCTTTACGACATTACATTCAAGGAATACTATTATTTTGGAAGCTATACAGAATCCTACACGAGACAGTGGTATAAAGGCTATAAGCTCTATCCCGTACAGGAGGCTGACGAGACATACACCACAACGGACACCCCGCCGAAAAAGTTTAAGTTCCTCGGCTGGACTATCGACGGTGAGACAGTGCTCGACCTCAATACCTACGTGATAGAGGGCGAAACAACGTTCATTGCGAAGTACGAGGAAGTTCCCACGCATACGGTGACATTTGCAAATTACCCCGATGAAGAGGACTACGACCAGACACCTCTGACGAAAACTATCACGGTCTATGACGGTGAATATGCGACTGCACCCACCGATTTATCGCCGAAGATCAAGGTTGTCTCCTATCGTGCAAACTTTGACCACTGGTTCACAACCGATGATACGTATGATCCGCTTTATCCCAGCGAGTACAAAGGTGAATATACAACGTTCGATTTGGAAAATACACCGATAACCAAAGATGTAACACTGTATCCGAGTTACAAAGAAGCTCCATATGAAACGGTGATATTCAAGAATTACTATATCGGCGGAGCGTATGAAGAAACCCATGAATGGAATGTGTATATAGGAGAACCTGTCAGCTTTTATGATGTTGACACGTACTACTTCACATCAGAAGAACCTAAGACAAAGATGAAGTTCGTGGGCTGGACGGTCAACGGAACAGATGTTGTCAACCTTGAAGACTACATCGTGCAGGAGGATTCAAACTTTGTATTCATTGCAAGGTATGACCCCGCACCGGAGCGTACAGTTACATTCAAGGACTTCTACGACGGAACGGGCATCAACTCTGACGGATTGGCAGTGACTTACGCTGAATCGGATCCCGTCTATGAACCGACGAGCGGTTTCCTCAAAGCATACAGGAGCGGAGACAATACGTATCTGTTCGACGGTTGGTATGACAGCAGTGGTACTAAACTTAATAGTACAAACTCGTCATTTATCTGCTACGTTGATGATAAGGATATCACAGTTTACGCAAGATATACCGAACATGAAAACTCAGAAGTCGGTAAGATCGGACTTAAAATCAACGGCAGCATAGTAAAACCAACTTCAGATGATTTCTATATGGATGATGGCGGCAATTATTACAGCGTTAAGGGAAAAGTGGTAACACTGCCCACAAAGGACGAACTCACCGCGAAAGGAGTTATGCCACCCGTATATGCATCTGCTCCCGATAATTACAACTTTGTATGGCTGGAATCAAATACCGGCGGTAGTCCCCTTTCCGGCACGACTTATAGTTCAGTTGAGATAGTGAATAACAACAACGACAATGACAATCAGTATGTCGGCGCGATAATCGCAAAGAACATACCCGTTGACGACAAAGCAATTGATATTTACTGCGTGGACGGATTATTCTACTATTATTATGGTTCGCAGTTCAAGTCGCTGTATTACAACGGCAATGCAATAGTGGGAAATACCACATTTGAAAGCATGACCTATTACGTCAAGGAAGCTGTTGATACAGGCGGAGGAACGACGGAACTTGTTGAAAAGACCTACTCCTACGATGATCTGATGCAAGCCGGCATTGACGGAAAGGCGGTATATATCACGAAGATAGAATCGCCGGTGAACACTGACCCGGGCGGCTGATACGCTCAATAGCAAAATAACACAGAAAGGGAAGAGCATAGTAAATGTTCTTCCCTCTGTGCTGTTCTAAGGAATTTTTTATGAAAGACAAACTGATAACTGCGGCTCTGGCGCTGCTTGCGTGGGCAGCCGCGCTGCTCCTCTGCTTCGGGCTGCTCTGCGCAGCGTCGGCTGTTCCGCACAGCAGCATAACGAAAAACCTTATCCTCAGCAGCGACGAGCTGAACGAGCTCATGCCCCACCAGATGACCGTGAACGGGCTGTACAACAGCACCGCCGATAACTACGCCGATGCCGTTCTGCTCGGTGTGGCATCGAATATGCGCTCCGGCAGCCCCGTGAGGAACGCCCTCGATACAAAATACTACGACGACGGCTACGGCCCCGCGGTCGGCATACGCGCTTCGCTCGGCAACTACCCCCCCAATGTTGATTACACGCGCTACTGGCACGGCTCGCTCGTGCTCGTGCGTCCGCTGCTCGCCCTCACCGATATCAACGGCATACGCACGGTGTTCGCCGTGCTCACCGCGCTGCTCTTCGCCGCCGATGCCGTTCTGCTCTTCGTGAAAAAGCACACCGCCGCCGGAGTGATCTTCATCACCGCCGCCGCGCTCACGCATTTTCCCTTTGTGCTCACCACGATAGAATATATGCATATCTATATCATAATGCTCGCGGCGCTCCCGCTGTTCATGCGGTTCTCCGGCAGCAGCTCCGCGCTGGTGATACTCTGCGCGGCGGTCGGTACAGTCACCGCCTTTGTGGATTTTCTCACCGCCGAAACGCTGACGCTGCTCGTCCCGCTGACCGCAGCCCTTTTCCTGCGCGCCGAAAAGGGCGAAAAGCCCGCCGAAAAGAAGAACGTTCTGCTCGTGCTCGCCTGCACCGCTTCGTGGGGTATCGCATACGCGCTCACCTTCGTTATGAAGTGGGCTGCCGCGGCGGCTGTCACCGGCAGGAGCATCACCGAAACGGCGCTCGCCGCCGCCGGTGAACGCGCCTTCGATATGCCCGACGGGATAACCTCCCGCCCCGTTATGATACTTTCGGCGCTCGGTGCTAACCTCACTATGCTCACGCCCTCCGACCGGAAGATAAATGTTCCCGCTGTTATCGTGTGGCTGCTGATCTTCGCGGCGGTATGCCTGTTCATCGCCGTGCGCAATAAACGCACCCGCACCGCACCCGCCGCGCTGCTCATCATAGCTGCTCTGCCGCTGCTCCGTTTCTGCGTGCTGATGAACCATTCATATCTGCATAATTATTTCACCTACCGCGCCGTTATGGCATCCGTTATGGCACTGACCGGCTTTTTCTGGTATCGCATGGCGGGGGCTCCGTCCGGCAAAAAAACGAAAAAGCCACGACCCAAAAAACAGGGGGTATCTCAATGAGCATAACCGTCAACATCTATTACAAAGGAAAAAACGGCGCCGCCCACAGGTTCGCCGGTGAAATGGAATCCTCGGGAACGGCGGCGGCTGTCCGCGCCGAAGCGGGAAACCTCCGCTATGAGTACTTCTTCCCCATGCACGACGCCGAGACCGTCCTGCTGATAGACAGCTGGACGGATCAGGACGCTATCGACCGTCACCACGCATCCCCGATGATGCAGAAGATCGCGGAGCTGCGCGAAAAGTACGACCTCACCATGAGGGTCGAGCGCTATGCCGATATCCCCGCAGAACCCGCCGATGAGAAATTTATAAGAAAATAAGCGCATTGTGCGAGGGGGTGTCCCCTCGCACAGGCGTCATTGCGAGTAACAGCGAATATTCACAAACAATAGCCGGCTGAGCGTAACAGCAAATATAAATCCACCAACAAGCAGAAAAAAAGCAGGATGAGAGGAAAAGCAGCATACAGATCCACCAAAACAAAAACTGCTCTCATAGCAGTATAAACACGGCTTTTATCTGACAGCTGTTACTCGATAACGCCGCAATTTACGGTTATACTGTGGCAGTAATATAAACAAATATGGAGTTGAAAATTATGAAATTCTATATGCCGACCAGACTTTATCAGGAGAGAAACTGCGTTGAAAACCACGCGGAGGAACTCGCCGCCCTCGGAAACCACGCGCTCATCGTGACCGGAAAAAGCTCCTCGCGCAGGAACGGTTCCCTCGCTGACATCACCCGCGCCCTTGAAAAATATTCCGTTGGCTTTACCGTGTTCGATCAGGTCGAGGAAAATCCCTCGGTGGAAACGGTGATGGCTGCACGGGAGGCGGGTCTTGCCGCCGGTGCTGACTTCGTTGTCGGGATAGGCGGCGGCTCTCCGCTCGATGCCGCAAAGGCAGCGGCGATAATGATGAAATATCCCGATAAGGGCGGGGACTACCTCTTTACCCCCGATAAGAACGTGCGCTCACTGCCGGTCGCAGCTGTTCCCACTACCTGCGGCACCGGCTCGGAAGTGACGGGCGTTGCCGTCCTCACGCGCCACGACCTCGGCACGAAGCGTTCCGCCGCACACAGGATATTCCCCGTGCTTGCCCTTGTTGACGGAAAATATATCCTTGAAGCGCCGCGCAGCATCATAGTGAATACCGCGATAGACGCGCTCGCGCATCTCATCGAGAGCGGCGTGAACACCCTCGCGGATGAATACAGCGATATGCTCGTTTTCACGGGTCTTTCGGTATGGGCGCGCTGCCGTCCCTGCATCGAGGGCGAGGTGCCGCTCGATGAGGACTTCGCGGATATGCTCATGGAGGCGTCCGCGATAGCGGGAATGGCTATCGCACAGGCGGGAACGTCGATACCCCATTCGCTCAGCTATCTGCCCACCTACGAGGCAGGCGTTCCGCACGGCGCATCTGTGGGCGCTTTCCTTGCAAAGTATGTGCATTATGCTCCCGAGGAGCGTCACGACTTCGTGCTTGCCTCGGCGGGTTTCTTCTCGGATGAGGATCTCGGCGGATTCATACGGAAACTCGCGCCGGTAAATGTGGAGCGGGATATCCTCGAACGTTCGGCTGCTTTTGTGATGGGCAACGCCGCCAAGCTGAAAATATGCCCGTATGAGATCACGCCGGATATAATGGAAGATCTTATCGCCCTGTGAATATGAAAACAAAAACTCCCCCGAATTCGTTTCAATGGATCCGAGGGAGTTTTCAGTTTTTATTGATCATTTGATTTCCAGAGCCGCAGACAGCGGGTCGCCCATGCCGCAGACGCATGGTAAATCACGGCTCTTCGGAGTTTTCGGGCGTCAGCGCTTCCGGCTGTTCCTTTTCCACTGTATCAGCATCTTCGGGAGCTTTTTCATTATTTTCGCTGTCAGCCGGCGCACTGCCTTCTTCGGCAGCTTCATCGCCGCTTTCAGTATCATCTTCGGGAGTACCTTCATCATCTTCTTCAGAACTATCTTCATCGGAAGACTTATCAGCTTTCTTATCAGCTTTTTCATCGCTTTCGCCGTCCTCATCGTCAGCGGGTACGTCCCCGCCATTTTCCTCATCGTCAGCGGCATCGTCCCCGTCCTCGTCTGCACTGTCCTCATCTGCGGCAGCAGCCTCGGTTTCCTCGTCCTCCTCCGCTTCATCCGTTTCCTGTGAAGAATTCCTGCGGAACATCAGATTTTCGATGTCGTCGCGCGTCACGCCCTGAGCGTCCTCATCGGCGGGCGGAGCGTCCTCATCGGTATCCTCCTCCTCGTTTTCCTCATCATCGGCGTCCTCATCGTCATCATCGTCCTCGTCCTGATCTTCCCCGTCGCCGTATTCGTCGTATTCGTCGTATTCTTCGTCGTATTCCTCGTCAAATTCATCATCGAGATCGTCATCATCATCATCGAAGCCGAATGCCTCGCTGTAATAATCGTCCATATCCTCCTCGGGAACATACTCCGCGAACTGTATCGCGAGATCTTCCATGAAAGTGATCCTTCTCTGTGCTTCTTCCTCGGGAGTGAGGTTTATGGTTCCTTCGAGCGGTACTTCCATGCCTTCCTTTATCAGCCATATCCAGCCGGCGGAGCGTCTGTCGTTGCCCGCTTCAAAGCTGTAATATATATCGCCCGAATATATCCCCGCGCGCAGGTGCTGTGAAAATCTCACGGTGTTGGTCATGCATTGCAGATATGCGCCGCTGTATCCCATATATGTGAGCATTTCCGCGAGAGTGCCGTTATAGCTGTCGCACTGCCCGAGGCGGTATGTGAATATATTGTCGGCATAGCCTTTTCCGGGAGCCTTGTATTCTATATCGTATGTGACGTTCTTGTTTATCCAGTTGACGGTGTACATCATCTTTTCGGTGTCCGTCCAGCCTTCCTCAAAGTGCTCCTCGGAGAACTTCTTTATAGCCGCGATGCTGGCATCGGAGATATATGCTTCTCTGTGCGCCGATGTGATTATTCCCCAGTCGTCGGCGGAGGTGGTGTACATATCGTATGTACGCTTTGATGTACCTGTGTAGTTGTTTTTGAGCACGTTATCCATCAGTGCGCACTGGTTCCCGAAGAAAACGTGCAGGTCGTCCATATCGTAATACATATCATGCATACGGCTGACCCTTGTGCGGTAGGTATGCAGACCGTTCCTGTCGGTGCTGTAAGCCTTTACAGCAAAACGGTAGCCGTACTCGCGCCCCTGAAGCTCTCCGAGGGGGCGTCTGCCGCCCTTTGCGCGCCTGTCAAGGCGGAACCTGAACGAAGAAGCATCCGCATCCTTAACGACAGCGGCTTTTTCCCACTTCTTGTTTTCGAGGTCGTAAGCGTATATCACATACCCGGTGGCGTTCATCTTTTCCCATGACAGGGTAACGGTATTTGCGTCGGGGTCGCTGTCTATGGATATTATCTGCGGACCCTCCCTGACCGGTGCGGTAACTGCGCTGAACTCCCTGCTGCCGTATCCTTCTATGACATCGCCTTCCAGATATCTGTACGGCTGTACGGTGAAGGAATACTCCGTGCCGGGTTCAAGTCCCCCGATAACAGCGAAGGATTCTCCCGATGTTTCCGCTGCGGGGAGCATTTCGCCGTCCGAGTTGATATATACGGTATATCCGTCGATATCGGGAACATCCTCCCACACGAGAGTTATCGAATGTTCATCGGCGGAATAATCGGTTATCACAGATGCGGGGGAAACAGCAGCGCGGGTCATTATGCTGCGCGGCGAGAATATCCTCAGAAACGGGTTGTCCGATATCCAGCTGTCGGTAATGGCAGAAAATCCGCCGAAAGCCGACCGCACGGGTGGTTCCTCGGCGGTTTCGGGCGGTGCGGGTGTGAACAGCACAGCCGCCGACAGCACTACCGATGCGATATATTTCAAAAGTTCAAGAAGCATGATGAAACTCCTTCGTCTGTTCATAATTCTACATCATACATTATACTACTCCGTTCCCGATTTGTCAATCAACAATTTTCAATTGAGAATTGAAAATTGTTGATTGCTGTTCTGATCATCCTGCTTTTTGTGTTTTGGTGGATTTATATTCTGAGGTTACGCGCAGCCTGCTTTTTTTCTGCTTGTTGGTGGCTTTATGATTGTTTTTCCTCGCAGCCGGCTATTGTTTGTTATTATTTTGAATTCACTTATTTTGACGCATTACCGA
>CAMVPV010000017.1 GCA_947169455.1 uncultured Clostridia bacterium
ACTTTACTCGCGGCTTACGCCGCGTTTTACGCTTAAGTTGTGGGTAGTGGTAATATAAATGCAGATATATTATAGCATAATCGCTAAAATCTGTCAATAAAAAAGTGTTTTCCGTAAAGCTCAGTGTTGATACAGAATTACTGCGGCGATCTATTGACAGCACAGAGGTGAAGTGCTATAATTGTTTCCTGAACATACAGGAATATGGCGGAGGGATGATACTATTACTTCGGCAATTATTTATCGATAAAATCAAATATAACATAAAGCTGTATCTATCGGAAAATGTTTTATGTTTATTATAGATATTTAATTGCCGAAGTAATATGTACTTCAGAACCGTTGATAATGCAGATATAGCTCAGCTTGCAAAAGCAATGTCACTGGCTTACTCTGATGAGCCCTGGAATGAAAACTGGAGCGAAGAAAGAGCCGAGAAAAGGGTGCGGGCTATTCTGGGAAACTATCAGGCTGTCGGGCTTGCTGCTGTTGACGGCGGACAGATCATAGGCGGACTGCTCGGATTTGTGGCTCCGTATGCCGATGAAGACTTCTTCTTTGTGTCGGAGCTCTTTGTTATACCCGGACATAAGAAGCGGGGGATCGGCAGACAGCTGCTGGCAGAGCTGGAAAAGATACTGAAAGAAAAAGCTGTCAGCGTCGTTCAGCTGATCTCCATTGAACACAACGAGACTTTCTACCGCAAGTGCGGTCTTGAAAAGGACAGCGTTTCTGTCCTGTACAGGCGGTTATCTGACTGAAAAAAACGCCGCCCTCAGCTTATTACTCAGGCGAAGTATAAATTGCCCCTGAGCGTTTCACAGCGCTCAGGGGCAATTATCTGTATGGTGATATCCACAGCATCCGGTACGCATTCCCGGAACAGCGCGCAGTATATCACAGATTGAGCTTTTCGCGTATCTCCTGCAGACTTGTGCCGCATTTCTCCGCTATCGCCGCTATATCGTCAAATTCGGGCTTGCTGCGCGTTACGCCGTATCCGCTGACGTTCTTGATATGTATCTCGCCGTGATCGGTATAGCATACCGATTCGCTGCGTTCAAGAACGAAACGTTCGCATACGGTCTGACGTATCCCGATAGTTGAGGTGCAGCGGAATATCTCCTTCACAAGGCTGTCCCGCATATCCTCGCGGCAGATGACGGTCAGCAGCACTGCGGGGCGGTTCTTCTTCATATATACCGGCGCAGTGAACACATCGAGCGCGCCCGCCGCGGACAGCTTTCCGACAGCAAAGCCGATATCCTCCGGTGTCATATCATCGATGTTGCATTTCAGTTCGACGACCTTTCCGGCATCGCTGCCGCTCTCGCCGAGAAACGCGCGCACGCAGTTGAGCTTCGGGAGTTCCTTTCTGCCGAAGCCGTAGCCCGTTTTTTCCATCCTCATAACGGGCATATCCCCGAAATCATCCGCAAAATACCTTATCAGCGCCGCTCCCGTGGGCGTACAGAGCTCACACTCTATACCGCTGCCGTACATCGGTATGCCCCGCAGCAGATAAGCCGCGGCAGGTGCAGGAACGGGAAGTATCCCGTGCGCACAGCGGACATGGCCGCTCCCGACGTTCACGGGCGAAACGATGACCTTTTCGGGCGATACCGTTTCCATAAGCAGGCACACGCCCACGATATCCGCAACTGCATCGAGCGTGCCGACCTCGTGGAAATGGATCTCCTCAACGGGCTGTCCGTGCGCATGGCTTTCCGCTTCTGCGAGCAGCTTATATACAGCGACCGCATCCGCGCGCACCTTTTCGGAAACATTGAGCCCGTTTATCAGTTTTATGATATCCCCGAGCGAGCGATGTTCATGATGATGTCCGTGCTCATGTTCATGGTGATCTTCACCTTCATGCGCATCGCGGCTTTCCTCCTCCGCGCCGTTCACACGGACGTTCATCTGTGTGCCGTCGATGCCGCACTTTGATACGATCTGTGCGGATATTACCGTTTCCGGCAGTCCGAGTGAGTTTATGGTATGTATGAATTTCTCCCTGTCGCATAATTCCAGCAGTGCGGCTGTGAGCATATCGCCTGCCGCTCCCATGCTGCATTCAAGATAGAGTGTTCTCATTTTCTGCCTCCCATGTGATTTATCATGCTTGCCTGATATGCTGCCCCGAATCCGTTGTCGATATTCACGACGCTCACGCCGCTCGCGCAGGAATTCAGCATAGACAGCAGCGCGGACAATCCGCCGAATGATGCGCCGTATCCGACGCTTGTCGGCACTGCGATCACGGGACAGTCCGCAAGCCCCGCGATGACGCTCGCAAGCGCGCCCTCCATGCCCGCTATCGCTATAATAACGCCCGCGGACATTATCTCGTCGGTGTGCGAGAGCAGCCGGTGCAGCCCCGCTACCCCGACATCATAAAGCCGCACGACCTCATTTCCGAGTGTTTCCGCCGTGAATGCGGCTTCCTCGGCGACCGGCATATCGCTCGTGCCGCCTGTCGCGACGACTATCCTTCCGATGCCGTCCGGAACAGGCTTTTCGCCTGTACGCGCTATCTTCCCCGCGGCATTGTATTCAAGCTGAAATACCGAACCGACAGCCGATGCTTTTTCAGCATCCAACCGGGTCATGAGGATATTCTCCTGACCGCTGTCCTTCATGGCTCTGCATATCCCGATCATCTGCTCCGCGGTCTTTCCTGCGCCGTATATCACCTCGGGCACGCCCTGCCGTATCCCGCGGTGAGTGTCCGGCTTGGCGAAACCGAGCTCCTCGAACGGCGCCCTTCGGAAATACAAAGCGGCTTCCTCTATCGGGATATCGTGATCGGCGACCCTTTTCAGCACGGCATAGATATCGCCGTCATTCATGCTTGTTCAGCCTTTCGCGCACAACTCCGCGCGGATCCTTTATCATGAGCACAATGACCCATACGACCAGCGCCAGTGCGACAACGGAGAAGCCGAGGAACGTGTCGTTCAGCATATCAGCCGCTGCGGGAGAGAAATACTCCGCGCCGCTTTCGAGATATTCAACAACGGCATCTACCAGCCACATCAGCGAAGCTCCCCAGAACATATAGCAGAGCATACCTGTATTGAGCCTGCGCGCCTTTTCGCTCGCGTACCATATCACGGTGACGGTCACGGCGGCGAAAACAGCGATAAGGAGCGTCATGTCTGTCCCTCCCCTGCTGCCGCACTGCGCGGCTTTATCAGCTTATCCGAAACGACGGCCATTCCGACCCATACCAGCGTCACCAGCACAGCCATCGCCACACCGGATGTCCCCATTTCCGCAAGCATCTCTGCGCGGTCAGCGGGGTCGGCGGCATTTGTGAGGAACGGGAAGAACGGCACCACCTCGCCGTGCCATACGTGCTCGAAGGCGAGAAGTCCCGAGCCGCCCCAGAGCATACCGTTCAGCCAGCCTATCTTTTCGGAGAACCTTATCCCGTCCGTGCCGGACTTGCCGTTCTCCTTTGACTTTATGACCTTTGCAGCAACTGTAGTTATAATTGCTTCACCAGCGGGTACCAGAAAACAAGCCATATCTATACCTCCGTTAATGTTTCGTTCATGCTGCCCGTGCGGTAGCCCTGCATATCAAGGCACACATAGGCAAATCCTGCTTTTTTCAGTCCATAAGTGATCTTTTCACGGATATCCCTCCGCATTATCTCATCAAGCTGTTCCGGTGCAGCTTCTATGCGGGCAATATCCCCGTGGACACGCACCCGCGACTGCATGAACCCGAGCGAGTGCAGGAGTTCCTCCGCCTGTTCTATGCGGTGCAGCTTTTCCGCGGTTATCTCATCGCCGTAGGGTATGCGTGTCGCAAGGCAGGCGTAAGAGGGTCTGTCCCATGTGGGAAGTCCCATATCACGCGAAAGAGCGCGTATCTCATCTTTCGTGAAGCCGATATCCTTCAGCGGGCTTTTCACGCCGAGCTCGGTGACTGCCCTCATTCCGGGGCGGTGACCGCCCATATCATCGGCGTTCGTGCCCTCCGCAAGCTGTGAGAAACCGTTTGCGGCAGCTGCTGAAAGCATTTCCGCGAGGACTGCCTTCTTGCAGTGATAGCAGCGGTCGGGCGGGTTACGGACGAATGCGGGCATTTGCAGGATATCGACATCTATGATGATATGCTTTATGCCGTGCTGAGCACAGAATCTCCTTGCCGCGGAAAGCTCGCTCTTCGGGAGAGCGTGCGAATTTACCGTGACAGCGGCGGCGCTGCCGTCCAGCGCATCCTGTGCCGCCTTCAGCAGGAAAGTCGAATCCACACCGCCCGAAAAAGCGACCGCCATATTTCCGTGCTTTTTCAGATATCCGAGCAGCGCTTCATATTTTTCGTTCCGCATCATTCCATCGTCTTTGCGATATCAGCGAGCAGCGCCCTTATCTGCAGGTGCTGGGGACAGGCATCCTCACACTGTCCGCATTCCAGACATTCGGATGCTTTTCCGCTCCCGCGCGTTGCGATGCTGTAAGCGCCCTTGCCGCCGTCCCAGCCGGGCTTGCGCACCTCTGCGTTCTTCACTGCGAATATCTCCGGGATAGCGATGCGCATCGGGCACCATTCCGTGCAGTAGCGGCAGCCGGTACACTTTATCGAATCATCGTTCCTGTATTCCTCCAGCGCCGCTTCGATCACCTTGCGCTCGTTATCGTCAAGCGGTCTGAAGTTCCGCATATATGAAAGGTTGTCCTTCATCTGTGCAACGTTGGACATTCCCGAAAGCACGGTGATTATGCCGTCCATCGAAGCGACATAGCGTATCGCCCATGAAGCGAACGAAGCATCGGGGTCGGCTGCCTTGAAGATATCCTTCACGCCCTGAGGCGGGTCGGCGAGCGCGCCCCCCTTGACCGGTTCCATAACCGTAATGGGTTTTCCGTGACGTCGTGCGACCGCATAGCATTCGCGCGCCGCAACGCCGGGGTTATCCCAGTCGGCATAGTTTATCTGCAGCTGGACGAGATCTGCCTCGGGGTGTTCGGTCAGCAGCTCATCGAGCATCTCAGGGTCGGAGTGGAAGGAAAATCCGAATTTTTTTATAAGACCCTTTGCCTTCTGTTCCTTTACGAAGTCCCATGCTTTATAATCGTCATACTTCTGTCTGTTGTTCCGCTGGAGCGCGTGCAGCAGGTAAAAATCGAAATATCCCGCGCCGGTGCGTTCAAGGCTGGTATAGAACTGCTGACGTGCGCTTTCTTCGTCGTGGGCAGCCCATGCGTTCAGCTTGGTGCAGAGCGTGAATTTTTCACGGGGGTAACGATCGACAAGTGCCTTTTTCGCAGCGGCCTCCGATTCGCCGTTGTCATACACATAGGCAGTGTCGAAATAGGTGCCGCCCGCTTCTATGAACAGATCTACCATTTCGCTTGTCTGTTCCACGTCAATTTTTCCGTCAGGGAGTTTGGGCAGCCGCATCAGCCCGAAGCCGAGCTTGAAAATGTCTTTTCCGAAATAATCGCTCATAAATACCTCCTGAACAAAATTTGTTCTCCTGCCGGATATATAATTTGTCTATGCGGCATTGTATATATTATAGCATTATTTGTTCATTTTGTCAACAAAATAAAAAAGACCCGCAGGCGTTATTCCGGATCGAACGCCTGCGGGTCCCATATCGTTCATTGCTTCATTGCAGAAAGTATCTCGTCAAATATCATGTGTGCGGCGGCTTCTTTTGTCACAAGCCCCGTTGAGGTCTCTTTTTCCCGTGTTATCATGGTGATCTCGTTCGTATCCGTACCGAAGCCCGAGCCCGCCTTGCGCAGTGAATTGGCGCATATCATGTCGGCGTTCTTGCTGATGAGCTTTTTGCGGCTGTTCTCGGCGAGATCCTCCGTTTCCATGGAAAATCCGCAGATGAACTGACCCTCGGTGCGGTGCCCGCCGAGATAGCTTAGTATATCGTCCGTGCGTTCAAGTTCGAGCGTGAGGTTCCCGTCCTTCTTCTTGATCTTCCCTTCGGCGACGCTGACAGGACGGTAATCCGCCACAGCCGCCGCCTTTACGATGATATCGCAGGACGCTGCCTCCGCTTTGACCGCTTCAAACATTTCCTTTGCAGAGCTTACCTTAACCACCTTCACGCCGACAGGCACCTCCGCGGAGATGCTCCCCGCCACGAGGACGGTCTCCGCTCCGCGCCGCACGGCATCGGCGGCAATGGCACAGCCCATTTTACCTGTGGAGTGGTTCGTGATGAACCGCACGGGGTCGATGGCTTCACGGGTCGCGCCCGCCGTAACGAGAACGCGCATCCCTGCCATATCCTTTTCAAACGCGGCGGCGCGCAGGATATGTTCATAAAGGACACTTACAGGAGGCATCCTGCCGTCTCCGCTGTCGCCGTTTGCGAGGCGCCCCTTTTCCGGCGGTATGATGATATACCCGAATTTCCGCAGCTTATCGAGGTTGTCCTGCACTATCGGATTGTGGTACATATTGTGGTTCATCGCGGGCGCTATGATAACGGGGCAGGTGCACGCCATAACGGTGGTGGTGAGCATATCATCCGCTATGCCGTTCGCGATCTTGCCGATAACATCGGCGCTCGCGGGCGCGATGATGAACACGTCCGCTTTTTTGGCTATGCTCCACGTTATAGCGGAAATTCCTGTCGAACGTATCGGTCATGCAGCGGTTGCCGGTAAGCGATTCAAAGGAAACGGGGGAGATGAACTTTTCCGCATTCGGAGTGAGTATCACCTCGGTATCGCATCCGGCTCTCTTCAGCATAACGGCGAGGTCGGGCATCTTATATGCGGCGATGCTGCCCGTAACACCGATAACGGCAGTTTTTCCCGAAAGCATCTTTATCAGTCCCTTTCACAGAATGATCTTAAAGCAGCTTTATCCCGTCCGGCATATATGCGGCAAAACTGCTCATGTAGTAATTATTGAATACGTCACGTACATACAGATATGCGCAGGGCACGGAATTGCCCGGTCTGATCTTTTTGTACGACGCTTTCATCGTCATTCCCTTTACGATGATAGTATTATCCTCGAATACCTGATCGGGCAGAAGCTCCTTCGTCTTGTAATCGTAGAATGTGTAAGCGGGCTGTATCACGTCGCCGTCTTCGATGTAGTAGTATCTCGATGTGCTGCCTTCATCGTCCATGGGCGCCCATGCTATCACACTCCCGGTCCTTGTGCGGGAGTTCCATATCACGAACAGATAGGACAGCATATCGTTGTAGTAGCACGGTATGCAGCTGGAGGTTATGCTGTATCCGTCGTCGTATGTCTCATAATCGAATTCGTTCGGCACGAATATCCCCTGTATATTCATCCATGACTGATCGTAGTCGATGAAGATATAGTAATGCTTCTTGTCCTTGGTCACGGCTGTGTCGTAGAAATGGTTGTCGGTGCCGTACATTACGGAGTACCTGTTGTCGGGATCATACAACACCAGACCCATTTCCGCGCTCGTGAGGAACGCAGCCTTTTCGGGCGGTATCTCAAGGCAGGGATAGCCGTCCTTCATTTTGAGCGTAAGATCATCGTCGGAGAGGAAATATTTTGAGTAGTAGCTTTTGCTGTAAGCCTTATCGGAGTCGTACCATTTGAACTTTTTGAAATCCGAGCTCGTGCGGTTCCTGGAATAGATCTGTCCGCCCGCCATGATATTGGCGAACCGCGAGAGGAAATCGGTGCATTTTGAGCTGCATCCGGATATCTTGTAGATGTCGGCGAGGTGGTCGAGCCTGTCGATGTTGTCGAACGGGAATGCAAAGGATATCCCGCACAGGTCGAGCCTTCCCATGCTCTTGCGGTTGTATGCGACGCACTTCTTGACGGCGGCGTCAACTTTCCCGGCGCCGGACTCCATGTACGAGCAGTCCTGAAGACATTCGCACAGCAGATGCATATCTGTGAGGTCGTAGCCCGTCGTGTAGATCTCCGAGTCGATGCGTGCAGTTGCTATCTCATGGAACTTTTCCGCATTGAGGGCATTTATGCCCGCCGCTGCCAGTTTATTCAGCTCGGGCAGCAGAGTGCTCTTCACCTTGCGTGTGTCTATCACCGAGATGTTGGTGACGGCGTTCGCATTGTAGCGGAGTATCTGTGTCACGGTGGAATTGGCGATGTTCTTGCCTATCCTCAGCGTCGGCATATCGGGGTTATTGCAGACCGCGCGCAGCCATTTCGTGTAGTACCAGCCTATCCCCGGCTCGGATTCCTCGGCGGCTATTAGGTAGGGCGTGTAATCGGAAACTACCAGCGCATTTTCCATGGTAGCCATCACACAGGCATCAAATCCGATGAAATCGAACCTGGTGCCGCCCTTTTCAAGCGCTTTGCGGAATTCCACAAGGTCAAGCTGATCCTTCTTGTGATTTTCATCGCTGCCGAAGCCGTACAGGGTGCCCGCGCCGTGATCCCAGAGGATAAGCGCGTAGTGCCGTGCCTTGTAATTCCTGCGGCAGTATTTTATGAAATTTGCAAGGGTATCGGTGCTGCCGGTATTGAGGTCGCCGATAGTATCATCGAGCAGCTTCAGTCCCTTTCTCGTGAGACGGTAGCGGCAGCTGGTGTCGGAGGGGATATCGTAGCTGCGCCATTTCTTTGCGCCGCCCGTCTGTAATATGACGTTCACGCGGTTCCCCGAGTAGCCGTTTATCATTTCCTTGATGTCATCGCCGGCGCAGCCCCCTATGCTTTCGAGGTTCGAGCCGCAGATATATACCATTATGGTATAGTCAGCGGTGGATGAGGAGGTGAGCTCCGAAATATCAAGTGACGATGAATCGAGCGAAAGCCCGGCGGCGCCCGCAGGCATAGCGAGGAAGAGCATCATCAGCGCCGCGGAGATAATAGCGGTGAATAAGCAGAAGCGTTTCTTGCAGGTCATTCGCTCACCCCCGGATCATCTTCCGAGAGCCGCAAGTGCGCGCTTTCCGATATCATGGCGGAAGAAACCGCCCTCGAATGTTATGCCCTTTGCTGCCTTGTAGGAGACATCGAGTGCCTTTTCAAGCGTTTCCCCGCAGGCGGTCACACCGAGCACGCGCCCGCCGTTCGTGAGGAATTTTCCGTTTTCGAGCTTTGTTCCCGCGTGATATACGAACACATCCTCCGCCTGACCCATATCGTCAAGACCGGATATCTCCTTGCCCTTGGGGTAGGAGAGCGGGTATCCGCCGCTTGCGATGACAACACACGCGCAGCTTTCGTTTTTCCACTTTATGTCGATATCCGCGAGAGTGCCCTTATATACCGCCTCGAATATATCAACGAGGTCGCTGTCGAGCAGCGGGAGCACTACCTGTGTTTCGGGGTCGCCGAAGCGGCAGTTGTATTCGATCACCTTGACTCCGTTCGGAGTAGCCATGAGCCCGAAGTACAGGCAGCCTTTGAATGTCCTGCCCTCGGCTCTCATCGCATTTATCGTGGGGCGGAATATCTTTTCCATGCACTCCTTTGCGATATCCTCGGTGTAGTACGGGTTGGGAGCGACCGTTCCCATGCCGCCGGTGTTCAGACCCTTGTCGCCGTCGAGGGCGCGCTTGTGATCCATTGAGGATATCATCGGCACGACAACATTTCCGTCGGTGAAGGAGAGCACCGATATCTCGGGACCCGTGAGGAATTCCTCGATAACGACCTTTGCACCGCTCGCGCCGAATTTGCCGCCGTCGATCATTTCCTTGACTGCTTCAACTGCGTCCGCTTCGTTCTCGGCGATGATAACGCCCTTTCCGAGCGCAAGGCCGTCCGCCTTGATAACGGTCGGATAGGTGTTCTGTTCCTTTATGTAGGCTATCGCCGAGGCGCTGTCGGTGAATGTCTCATACTTCGCGGTCGGGATATCATACTTTTTCATGAGTTCCTTGGAGAAAGCCTTGCTGCCCTCGATTATGGCAGCCGCCTTGTCGGGGCCGAAGGTCATGAATCCCTCGGCGTTGAGCGCATCGACCATTCCCAGAACGAGAGGGTCGTCCGGCGCGACTACCACCATATCGGCGGATATTTCCTTTGCGAGCTTTACCATACCGTCGATATCGGTAGCTTTTACGTCAAAGCACTTTGCGTACTTTGATATGCCGCCGTTTCCGGGGGCGCAGAAAAGCTCGGGCTTGCGGCTGCTTTCCGCGAGCTTCATTATGATGGCGTGTTCGCGGCCGCCGCCGCCTACAACCAGTATTTTCATTTTTATGGTTCCTTTCAGTCAGTTATCATTCGGAAAACTATGTGATATCTGTTC
>CAMVPV010000018.1 GCA_947169455.1 uncultured Clostridia bacterium
CGCAGTGCATTGACATTCCGGAAAACCTGTGTTATAATACAGGTGAGGTCGGTGGAATAATGCTCGCTTATTTTTTTATCAATTCGGTTGCACAGTGCATTTATTGGCAGCAGCGGTCGGTGCCAATGAAGCAGATCACCGTGCAGCCGGAAACACAAAAGGGGAATACCCGCAGGAACGGGCATCCCCCTGTAAGCTCCGTATCTCCGGAGCACATGAACGATATCGTTTCTTTGCACAAGACGCTCACACAGCCGTCTGACCGCCGGTCGAATCGGCTTCGTCGGTGTATATCTGTGAGAGCACGCTGCGCAGGCTTTCCTCAATGTTACTGAGGTCGATGAAGCAGACACGTCCGAGTATCTTTCCGTTGTCGCGGAAAACGATGTTCGGCTCCTTGCCCCTTATCTTCTCGGTCAGCGGATATAGATAATATACCGTTTCCGCTGCGTATGATTCCTGCATATTATACGCATTGTAGATATCTATATCCCTTATGCCGTAGTTCGTCTCCTTCTCATCGAGCGCCTGCCACTTCGCGTCGATGATAACGCGGTGCTTGTCGGCTTTTCTCGTGAGGAACATACCGGGCTTCTGCTCGATGTTCGGGACGCGGCGGTTCATAACGGGGTATATCTTGTGCTGTATCTCAATGCTGAAATAGCGCTTGTCTATCACATTGCCGAGCTTTTTTGCGATAAAGCAGTCGAAAAGCTGCTCGGTCGGGAACATGACGCTGTATATCACGTTTCTGCCCATCGCTATGGAAACGCCCGCCTTCATCAGAAAGATCTTCGCCCATATCATGGCATTGCGGTACTGTAACATATTTCTGTCGTCTATCGAGCGCGAGAAATCCTGCGA
Organism: uncultured Clostridia bacterium; assembly: GCA_947169455.1. The sequence continues at coordinate 865 of CAMVPV010000018.1, forward strand.
GTAATTAACGGAATATTCCACGCCGTCAAAGTTTGCGATAAGGATATCTATCTTGTTTCGGGTACGCGCAGAGCAGGTTATGTTGCGCAGATATTTCAGCGTGGATTTTATAAGGCGGTTCTCGGGGCGGTCTATCGTGAATATATCATATATTACGTAGAATTTCTCCTTGTGGGCGAAGTTCTTGGTGGCGTGCTTCGCGTAATCGACCTTGCCCTTCAGGAAGCGCTCGTTTTCGAGCGTGGGGATATATGACTGCTTCAGACCGTTATTGACGATGAGGAAGCATTCATTTACGAACGACAGCACGAATGTCTCGAAAATATTCAGCTTTTCGGCAGCCATCGTGTTTATGTTGTAATTACCGAGGGGGAGCGCCTTTATGGACTGTATCATCTCCAGCAGCATATGCTTTTCGGAGAGCCTTGTGCCGTCCTTTGAGATTATCGACAGGTCGGGGAGCACCTCGAACTGTGTGCCGTCCTTCAGAACTATCGCACCCGCGAAGCCGTCCGCTTTCAGTATGCGTTCTTCACCCTCGCCGGACGGCGCGAGCATATAATCCGGCTGTCCGGGCAGCGACGACAGCGGGTTTTCGAGAACGAAATCCTCCAGGCGCTTGAACTCGTGCTCGGGGATGGGTATGCCGTTCTTGTCGTCATTTCCCTCGATAACGAAGTGCTGACCTTCCTTTATACTGAAACGGTCTCTCTTGCCCACAGTACCCTCTCCTTTCCTGTATCCATCATCAGAGGATAAGAATCAAGAGGTAAGAAACAGAAAGTGTTATCCTTACCTCTTGCGTCTGATCTCAGATCACAGCAGCTTGCGGTATGCTTCTATGTTCCAGTAAGCGTCGTCGTTGATCTCATAGGTATCATCGACATCGAGGAACAGCTCAACGTTCGGACCGAATACTCCTGCGTAGTCGATGGCAACAGCCTTTACGAACTGCTCCTCCGGCTTCTTGTTGTAGTCGCCGAGCACCCAGCGTATCTTCTGGTAGTCGCCGTAGAAGTACTCCTGCAAAAGCGGGACTATCGCGTTCTTGAAGATATGACCGAGGATTTCGAGCTTGGGCTCGGTCATCAGCGGCATGAAGTACGCATGGCCTATCATGTGCTCTCTGTCGCAGAGTATCTCTATGCGCTTGTTTATGGTGGAGAGCAGCTGCATTATGTTCACGCCCTCTACCGATACATCCCTGAACAGCTCGGGGCGGGGCATCATCTCAACGAAGTCGAAACGGCGGCGGATAGCCGAGTCGAGCAGTGCTATCGAACGGTCGGCGGTGTTCATCGTTCCTACTATGAACACGTTGTCCGGCACGCCGAAGGGCTCCTGCGAATACGCGAGCCTTACGCGCACTTCCTCGGGCTGACCGAGTCTCTTTGTAGGCTCGATGACGGTGATGAGCTCACCGAAGATCTTGGAGATGTTACCGCGGTTTATCTCGTCTATGATGAATACATAGTTGTCATCGGGGTGGTCGCTCGCCTTGTCGCAGAACTCGCGGAAGATACCCTTGTCAACTACATATACCATTTCCTTTTTTCTGGTACGCTCACCGCGCTCGTTCATCGTTTCAAGAAAGATAGGCTTGATACCCTCTATGAATTCCTCGTAGCCCATGGACTGGTGGAACGTGGTGAATTCTATCTGGTTGAAGTCATTCTTGAGCTCCCTGTATCGCTCGATCATGGAATTGTAATCCTTTTTCATAACGGCTTCTACGGGCAGTTTATAGATCAGCGAAAGGGCATAATTGACCGTATTGTAGGTCTTACCGGTTCCCGGAGGCCCATAGAGGATAATGTTCTTTCCCATGAAGTATGTACTCCTTTACTACATTTACATTCCCGAGCCGCATCATCTGAAACGTTTTCGCTGTTCTTCCCGCGGCTTCGGATAATATCAGATAATATAATTATATATCAATTTTTGATTAAATTCAATAGCATTTTTTGTTTTTCAGTGAACTATTTGTACAATTTTTCTTTGATTTATTGTTAATTTACCATAAAAACGGCGTCATATCGGTTTTAATAGTAACAAAACAGTGACAAATCGGCTTTCTCCCTTTACAAGCCGGCGCTTTTAATGTATAATTATTATGATTACAGTCTGCACGACGCCGACTACGGGAAGTGATTTATCCATGTTTGAAGATATTGACGAAAAATACCGCTATGAGGGAAATGACCTCGGCGCGAACTATACAAAGGAAAATACGATTTTCAAGGTGTGGTCGCCTCTCGCCGATGAAGCGTCCGTCCTGCTGTACCGCAAGTGCATGGACGAAAAGCCCTACCGCCGCCTCCCCATGAGGAAGAACAAGCAGGGCGTATGGGAAAAGACAGCCTACGGTGACCTGAACGGGGTGTATTATACATACCTCTTCAACCACGACGGGCTGATGGAAGAGACTATCGACGTGTATGCCCGCTCGGCAGGCGTGAACGGCATCATGGGCATGGTCATAGACCTCGAAGCGACCAACCCCGCAGGCTGGCACAACTACAAGCCCGTTCGGCTGGATTCCTATACAGATGCTGTCCTCTATGAGCTGCACGTAAGGGATTTCTCCATCGACCCGAGCGGACACTTCTGCTATAAGGGCAGGTTCCTCGCTTTCGTCGAAAAGGGTCTTATAAACGACGCCGGCGACAGCGTGGGCATCGACCACCTCAAACAGCTCGGCGTAACTCACGTCCATCTGCTGCCCTGCTTTGATTTCCAGACCGTTGATGAGGCGGATTACCACCGCCCGCAGTTCAACTGGGGATATGACCCCATGAACTACGACCTCCCCGAGGGCTCCTACTCCACCAACCCGTTCAACGGAAAATCAAGGGTAGCCGAATTCAAGCGGCTGATACACGCCCTCCACTGCGAGGGGATAGGCGTCGTTATGGATGTCGTGTATAACCACACCTACGCTACCGCCGATTCCTGCTTCACCAAGACCTTCCCGAAATATTACTACCGCCAGTGGAAGGATACCGGGTTCTATTCCAACGGCTCCGGCTGCGGCAACGAGATAGCCACAGAACGCTTCATGGTGAGGAAGTATATCATAGACAGCCTTATCTACTGGGCTACCGAATACAAGATAGACGGCTTCCGCTTCGACCTTATGGGTCTGTATGACATAGATACCATAAACATGGCTTACGAGAAGCTGCACGAGATAAACCCGAATATCATACTCTACGGCGAGGGCTGGACGGGCAGCGATTCCGACCTTCCCTACGAGCGCAGATGCATGAAGCTCAATGCGCGCCATGTGCCGCACACCGCTTTCTTCAGCGATGACTTCAGGGATACCGTCAAGGGCGGCAACTTTGATGACCGCAGCCGCGGATATGTTAACGGCGCTGCCGGCACCGAGGATTATGTCAGGGAGATCGTATGCGGCAGGCTCGCACATCCGCAGGTGCCCAACCTCATGAAGTATGCATGGACGGATTCTCCGCAGCAGACCGTCAATTATGCAGAGGCGCACGACAACCTCACTCTCTGGGACAAGCTGTGCTGCTCCAACCCCACCGACCCTGTCGATGTCCGCATAAAAATGGACAAAATGGCAGCGGCTATGGTGTTCCTGTCACAGGGCATACCCTTTATACAGGCAGGTCAGGAGTTCCTCCGCTCGAAGCCGCTCCCCGGCGGCGCGTTCGACCACAACAGCTATAACGCTCCCGATGCGGTGAACAGTATAAAATGGAACAGAAAGTCAGAATATATAGATGTATATGATTATTACCGCGGGCTCATCGCGCTGAGAAAGGCGCACACGGCTTTCCGTATGCCCACAAAGGAACTCATCGACCGGAACATGATATTCCTCGACAAGCTCCCGCAGCACGTGGTAGGCTTCATACTGAAGGGCGACTGCTCGCTCGAAGAGATAATCGTGTTCTTCAACCCCAACGGATATGAAGTGCCGATGTATGCCTTCACCAAGTATGATGTATATGCCGACGGCGACCATGCGGGTACAGAACCGCTGTGCACCGTTGAAAATGAATATGTTCTCCCGCCGTACAGCACTATGGTGCTCGGAAAGCCGTATCCGACGGAAGAACAGCAGGAAAACTGCTGAGCTCCGATACTCTGACCCTCAAAAAATCTAACCTCTGACAGGGAAAGGACGATTTTTATGAAAAGAATTCTCGTCTGCGAAGATGAAGACGTTATCCGCGATTTCGTGGTCATCAACCTGAAAAGGGCAGGCTATGACGTTGTTGACGTGAACTGCGGTGAGGACGCCCTCAGGATATTTGACGAAGAAAACGGAAACTTTGACGTTGCCATACTCGATATCATGATGCCCGGCATAGACGGGTTCCAGGTGTGCAAGGCGCTCCGCAAGAAGAGCACCAACATCGGCATAATAATGCTTTCCGCCAAAACGCAGGAAATGGACAAGGTCAGCGGACTTATGCTCGGCGCGGACGACTATATCACCAAGCCGTTCTCTCCCTCCGAGCTCACCGCGCGCATAGATGCCGTTTACCGCAGGGTAAGTATGTCCACACATACCGAGTCCAAGTCGTCGGTGATCGAATCCGGTCCCTTCACGCTGAACCTCAAGAGCCGCACCGTTGCGAAAAACGGCGTGAACATCGACCTCACACAGGTGGAATACCAGATACTCGAATACTTCATGAGCAACCAGAACACCGCGCTCGACCGTTCAAGCATACTCGCGCATATATGGGGCGATACCTATGTCGGCGCGGACAAGATAGTCGATGTGAACGTGCGCCGCATACGCATGAAGATAGAGGAGGATCCGTCAAATCCCAAGTATATCGCAACTATATGGGGCTTCGGCTACAAGTGGTCGGCAGGCGATGAGGAAGAAGAGGAAAACGGCGAACAGCAGAACAATTCCGACTTTTTCTCGGTCATAGGCAATCTCCCGAGATAAATATGATTTTTCCGCTCCGTCCGGAATATTCCGGTACGGGGCGTTACTTTGAATAAAAAGGTCTTATATCTATGCGAAAAGCATCAATTACACAAAGATGGCTCTTCAACAGCCTCGGTGTGATACTTATCGTGCTTACCGCCGTACTCATATCCGTTTCCGTTTTCATCAAGGCGTACTACTACAACGGCACACGCCAGTATATGACCACCAAGATGAACAACATCTCCGGTATGCTCCAGCAGTATTACTCCGATAATTCCGCTTCGTTCGGAAACGAAGTGCACGCCATGATAGAGAACTGGTCTGACCAGGACAAGCTCGAATTCATGACGCTCAACTCGGACGGCGAGATCACCATGACCTCCTCCGGGTTCGATATTTCCCCCGATATAATCACACAGGACTACTACGACGCCGTGGAAAGCGGCGTTTCGGGTTATTTCTCCGGCAAGGCGCCCTCCGGCGAATACATAATGGCTGTCACCGTCACCACCCCCGACCCCACCGGTCAGTACAGCGCGGTGCGGCTCGTGACCTCACTCGAACGCATAAACAAGTACATCGCCGGGTATATAATCGCAGTAGCTTCTATATGCCTCGCTATCGTCGTGCTGATGTTCGTTTCGGGTATGTATTTCGTCAAGTCCATAGTAATGCCCGTTCGTCAGCTCGGAAATACCGCCAAGCGCTACGCCCGCGGCGACTTCTCCGTGCGCATCGAAAAGAAGAACGACGACGAGCTCGGTGAACTGTGCGATATCATCAACCACATGGCGGAGGAACTTGCAGTTTCGGAAGCCATGAAGAACGATTTCATATCCAGCGTATCGCATGAGCTGAGAACTCCGCTGACCGCTATAAAGGGCTGGTCGGAAACGATAGGCTCCATGCCTGACGACAAGGAAACCATCGAGAAGGGCATGAAGGTCATCAACACCGAGACAGAGCGGCTTTCCCGCATGGTAGAGGATCTGCTCGACTTTTCACGTATGCAGAACGGCAAGCTCACTCTCAACAAGACGACTATGGATATCCTCGCAGAGCTCGGGGATGCCGTGCTGATATACACCGAAAAGGCGAAAAAGGAAAATATCGGCATAGAATACGACGAGCCGGATATGCTGCCGTTCATCTACGGCGACAAGAGCCGTATGCGTCAGGTGTTCATAAATATAATCGACAATGCGATAAAGTACACCGAAAAAGGCGGTTCTGTAAAGATACAGGCTTTACAGAACGATGATACACATATCGAGATAGATATCGCGGATACGGGCTGCGGCATCTCACCGCAGGATCTGCCCAAGATAAAGACGAAGTTCTATAAGGCGAACCACACGAAGCGCGGTTCGGGTATAGGGCTTGCCGTAGCGGACGAGATAGTTTCGATGCACGGCGGAAAGCTCGATATATTCAGCGAGGAGGGCAAGGGAACTACCGTTTCCATTATTCTCCCGATACAGTCTCCGCCCAAAAATGCGTAGTATTATGAGGTATCCCATGATATACAGAAAACTTACCCCCGAGGATACGGATGACTTCTTTGAAATGATGTGCCGCCTCGATGAGGAAACGGAGTTCATGATGTATGAGCCCGGCGAACGCCGCGAAAAGACCCGTGACACCGGCTTTCTGAAAGCAAGGCTCGAAGCGGCGTGCAGCGGCTCCGACCTTCTTATCTGCGCGGAAAATGACCGTTCCGGTATTGTGGGGTATATATGGGCGGACAGAGGAAAACTCAGCCGCACCGCACATTCCGCATATATCGTCACAGGTATCCTGAAAGCGTACCGCCGGCAGGGCATCGGCACGGAGTTTTTCCGTCTGCTCGATGAATGGGCACGCAGCAGCGGCGTCACCCGCCTTGAACTTACGGTAGAATGTGAAAACACCGCCGCTGTGAGATTATACGAAAAGTGCGGTTTTGTGATCGAGGGACGGCGCGTCGGTTCGATGAAGATAAACGGAAAATTCGCAGATGAATACTATATGGCAAAGATCATTGAGATATGAGGAACCCGCTATGATAAAATACAGTAAGATAATATCCGCTGCGCTGCTGTCCTGCGTTTCGGCATCGGTATTCTGCGGATGCGGAGGTGCGGCTCAGCCCGCTGATGTCACATCTGCGCCGCAAACCACCGCTTCCGTCACATCGGAAATGACGACCGCTTCCGGTACTTCTGCGGTCTCCGCTGATACTTCCGCGGAAACAGCCGTATCGGAAATTCCCGACACCCGCGCAGAAATGCTCGCACGTTCGGTGCTTTCGCCCGGTAATACCTCGCGGCTGCGCAGCGTTATCGAAAAGATGAGAAACGGCGAGGCTGTCACTTTCGCGTATATCGGCGGCTCGATAACCGAGGGCGCGGGCGCTCCCACAAAGGCGGACTGCTGGGCGGCGCTGTCCTTCAAGCGCATCACGGAGAAATACGGTGCGAGCCCGTCCGGTTCGGTATATATCAATGCGGGCGTCAGCGGAACTCCCTCCGTGCTCGGAGATCTGCGCCTGAAAAGGGACGTTCTCGATAAAACTCCCGACGTCGTTTTCGTGGAATTCGCCGTCAACGATTCGATGGACGACCTGTGCAGGAAATCGTATGAATCGCTGGTGAAAACAACTCTGATGCAGGAGAACCGACCCGCAGTGATACTCGTGTTCACACGGCTCGAAGGCGGGTATTCCTGTCAGCCGCAGATGAGCGATATAGGCTATGCCTACGATCTGCCGATGATATCGGTGAATGACGCCGTTACAGCGGAGATATCCGCCGGCAGGCTGCAGTGGTCGGATTATTCCAAGGATTACGCACATCCGGTAGGGGAGTGGCACAGCAATATCGCGGATATGGTCTGTGAGCTTTTCCGCGAAGCCGACGAAAACGGCAGCGATGCGCCCTATACGCTCCCCGAAAAGGACGTTTTCGGCACTCCCTACGAAAATGCAGTGATGATGACACCTTCGTACAATACGGAACAGGATAATATCATCATTAACGATATGGGTGATTTTGATGAGTCGCCGGTCTCAGGCACAGGCAGCTTCAGGGGGAGCTGGCACTGTTCCGGCAGCTGTGAGGCGCCTATGTCTCTCACTGTAAAGGGAAGTTCCTTCTCTGTTATCTACCGCCGCGACAAGCGCGCCGATATGGGTTCTGTTGATGTATTTTTCAACGGCACAAAGACCAAAACGATAAATTCGCACGATGACGGCGGCTGGGGCGACCCCGTTGCCTGTCAGGTGATAGAGTTCAGTGAACCGCGCGAAATGGATATAGAGATACTCCCCTCCGAGGGCTCCGAAGAAAAGAACTTCTATATACTCGCTTTCGGAACAGCGGGCGGTGGATCCGAGTGAAGATACGCCTGCCGTGAACACATAAAAAAGCGGACAGACCGCTGAAATATAATAAAATATAAAAAGGTGAAGTGTAAAATGAACAAAAGAATAAAGACAATGCTGCCCGTGATATTTTCCGCCGCACTGCTCACAGCCTGCGGTGATGTTTTCCTCGAAATAAACGACCCGCCCTCGCACTCCTCCGCGGACAAGGGCTCATATACCGTTGTATCGCCCAACGAAGGCGGGGAAGTGCCCGATATAGATATATCCGAGAAAAGCATAGAAAGATCAGAGGTGAACATATACACCGAAGATAACGCACCGTCCGGTGATACCATAAGCGAAATGGAGAACGAGCTTTTCGTGGAGGAGGGCGACGAGCCCGTATTTATCGAAGATGACGGTTCAGAGCCCGGTACGGTCGCTCCCGTACAGACCGACACAGCCGGAATGACAGGCCCCGATATATCCCCGACGGTGATAATATACTCCAAGCCCGCCGATGTTTCCCGCCGCGCAAAGCAGATAGTTTCCGAAATGACCGACGAGGAAAAGATCGGTCAGCTCATACTTGCAAGGTGCCCCGGCTCCGATGCTGCCGAAACGATGTCGCAGTATCAGTTCGGCGGATATGTGTTCTTTGCGGGTGATTTTCAGGATCGCGACCGCGATTCCGCCGCCGCGTTCATTTCCGGGATAACTGATTCCGCCGATATCACACCTTTCCTTGCAGTTGACGAGGAAGGCGGCGAGATAGTCCGCGTGAGCAAGTTCTACCGCGATACACCGTTTTCCTCTCCGGGTGAGATATATTCCGAGGGCGGCACAGATGCGCTTTACGACGACGCCTCCGAAAAGGCTGACCTTCTGCTTTCGCTCGGGCTGAACATGAACCTCGCTCCCGTTGCAGACGTCGCTTCTCCCGGTGATTACATCTACCCGAGAACGATAGCGGATGATTAT
>CAMVPV010000019.1 GCA_947169455.1 uncultured Clostridia bacterium
AACTCTCTCTTTCTTACCCTTAGATGAGTTGTAAACATATGAACCGGATTTAAGAGTTCCGGAATAAACTCTGAAGAACGCAAGTCTTCCTACGAAAGGATCGGAAATGATCTTGAATGCGAGAGCTGAGAAAGGCTCATCATCGGATGACTTTCTGGTCATCTCATTTCCTTCTTCATCGGTACCGGTTGCATCAGCAATATCGGTGGGAGCGGGCATGAAGTCGATGACTGCGTCAAGGAGCTTCTGGATACCCTTGTTCTGGTGAGCTGATCCACAGCAAACGGGAACGCCTGCGCTCTCGATGGTAGCCTTACGAAGTGCAGCCTTCATCTCGGGGGTGGTAGGCTCTTCACCTTCGAGGTACTTGTTGAAAAGTTCCTCGTCCTGCTCAGCAACGTGCTCGAGGAGTTCCTCGCGGTACTTCTGAGCCTTTTCAACCATGTCCTCGGGGATAGGCTCTTCGCGGATATCCTTTCCGAGGTCATCGTAATACATATACGCCTTCATCTCGACCAGGTCTATGATGCCTTTGAAGTCGTCTTCGGCACCGATAGGGAGCTGTATCGGAACTGCGTTGCACTTCAGTCTGTCGTGGAGCATATCCACAACGTTGTAGAAGTTCGCACCCATGATGTCCATCTTATTTACATAGACCATTCTGGGTACCTGATATTTATCAGCCTGACGCCATACGGTCTCAGTCTGGGGTTCAACGCCGCCCTTTGCGCAGAGGACAGTCACCGAGCCGTCAAGAACTCTCAGGGAGCGCTCGACCTCAACGGTGAAGTCAACGTGGCCGGGGGTGTCGATGATATTGATCCTGTGCTCTTTCCAGAATGCAGTGGTCGCGGCAGAGGTGATCGTGATACCTCTTTCCTTTTCCTGCTCCATCCAGTCCATCGTAGAAGCGCCGTCATGGGTCTCGCCCAGCTTGTGGTTGATACCCGTGTAGAACAGGATACGCTCGGTGGTGGTGGTCTTGCCTGCATCTATGTGAGCCATTATACCAATATTTCTTGTATCTTCAAGGGAACAATCTCTTGGCATAAAATAAATACCTCCGTTAAGCGGAAACGCGGGCGGACATTACCATCTGTAATGTGCGAATGCCTTGTTTGCCTCCGCCATCTTGTGAGTATCCTCACGCTTCTTGCAAGCACCGCCGATGCCGTTCATAGCATCCATGATCTCGGCTGCAAGTCTTTCCTTCATGGTTCTCTCGTTTCTGGCTCTTGAATACTTTGTGAGCCAGCGGAGACCAAGAGTCTGCTTTCTTTCAGCACGTACCTCGATAGGTACCTGGTATGTGGCACCGCCGACTCTGCGTGCTTTGACTTCAAGCACGGGCATGATGTTCTCCATTGCCTCCTGGAACACCTCGAGAGCGTCCTTGCCTGTCTTCTCGGCTACGATGTCGAATGCACCATAGACGATCTTCTGGGCAACGCCCTTCTTTCCGTCGAGCATGATATTATTCACAAGGCGTGTCACGATCTCGGAATTATATACAGGATCGCTGAGAACTTCACGCTTTGCGATATTGCCTCTTCTTGGCACAATACTTCCCTCCTTCATAGAAATGCTATCATAGGTACTCGTTTCATTCCACAAGCCCTCCCGGGCTGACGATGACACGCCGGCCGATGCGAGGCATTCTTATATATAAAAATGTTCGCATAAACACTGTGGTTTCATTGAGTTATCCGCCTGAAGCGGGTCTTACTTGGCAGAACCTGCCTTGGGTCTCTTGGCGCCGTACTTTGAACGCGCCTGATTTCTCTTTGCAACGCCCTGGGTATCGAGTGTACCTCTGATGATGTGATAACGCACACCGGGGAGGTCCTTTACTCTTCCGCCTCTGATAAGAACAACGGAGTGTTCCTGGAGGTTATGGCCTATACCGGGGATATATGCTGTAACTTCGTTGCCGTTCGTAAGCTTTACTCTGGCGATCTTTCTCATAGCGGAGTTAGGCTTCTTGGGGGTCGCGGTCCTTACAGCGGTGCACACGCCTCTCTTCTGAGGTGAGCTGAGATCGATAGCGATCTTCTTCTTGGCGTTGTAGCCCTTCTGGAGTGCGGGGGCTGTGGATTTCTTTTCGAGAACCTTTCTGCCCTTGCGTACCAGCTGATTAAAGGTAGGCATTGATCCATCTCCTTTCATAAAATTATCGCGCCGCAAAAATATACTGCGGCACATTTTGTAATTATACACATATTTTTCCCCTTTGTCAAGGGCTTTATGCGATTTTTATTGATTTTACGCAAAAAGATACATTCCGGGGAGCTTCGTTTTGATTATTGTTCAGCATTTCCGTGCCCCGGCGCATCGCCGCCGGCGCAGCGCGGGCGTAATATTACGTGAAAATTGATATTCATGTCATGAAACGTACATATAATCATGTTATAATTACAATAGTGTAATATGTCATTTTATATATTTATCACAGAAAGGGGGCGGCGCGATGGATGCACTGGGCTTCGCAGGCACGATGCGGCTCGTCAGCTATTCGGGGACGATCCTCATAATCATCACGATACTGATCTATACCTTTATACAGACCCGCCTCGACAAGCTCCAGAACAAGCTTTTCATGACAATAACCTCGATAGTGTTCATAAATGCCGCGACCCTGCTTTACGCTCTGTTCGCGCAGTTCGCCGTGAAGGATGTACAGGCATCCCTGCGGCTGATGAATACAGCACAGACGCTGTACTTCTTCGCCCATACGATGCTGTGCCCGATGTTCGGATATTACGTCACCGCCGTCACGGGCAAGACAGCAAAATACAGCAAGAAATTCTACATCATATATGCGGTGCCGTATCTCCTGTGCGAGGCGCTGGTGCTGCTGAACCCGTTCCTGCACTGGGTATTCCGCTACGATGCAGAAAAAGCGTTCTACCGCGGCCCCGCCGAAATGATGATCTATATCATAGCTGCGGGCTACTTCATATATTCGGTGGCGAGCCTCTTCCTCTCGTGGAACGCGCTGACGAGACAGCGCAGATATTCCCTCGTCTATTTCTTCGGCGTGATACTTGCGGGCATACTCATACAGCTCCTGTTCGTCAGCCTGAAAACAGAGCTTTTCTGTGAAGCGCTCGCGCTCGTGGGCGTAATGCTCACGATAGAGAACGAGGACAGCCGCCTCGATGCCGACACCGGGATATACAACCGCAGCGCCTTCAAGATGGATCTCAACAGCTACATCGCGAACCGTCAGGCGTTCCGCGTGCTGTGCATAAAGATAACCAACTCGGACATCGTGCAGAGAGTGACCGGCTCGGCGAACACCGATTCCTACGTGCGCCTCATCGGTGAGTACATAAAGGCGCTCGTCCCGAGATATACCTTGTATCACGTAAACCCCATGACCTACGCGATGACCTTCATCGGCAGCAGGGCGCCCGAGGCGGAGAGCACCGCCTATAAGATACTCGACCGCTTTGAACTGCCGTGGAAGCTGAAGGATTCGGAGGTCGTACTGCACATAGCGGCAGTCCTCGCGGATGTTCCGGGGCACGTTTCACGCACCGGCGAGATACTGTACATAGCAGACAACCAGGCTCCGCCCAATGCCGAGAGGAACCTCATCAAGGACGACGACCTCGGATACTTCATGCGGCGCATAGCAGTGGAGCACTCGGTGATGCGCGGTATCGAGGAGCACAATTTTGAGGTCTATTATCAGCCGACTTACACCATAGATGAAAAGCTCCACGGCGCGGAGGCGCTGCTGAGACTTCACGACCCCGAGCTCGGGAACGTGTTCCCCGACGAATTCATCCCCGCCGCCGAGCGCATGGGTCTTATCGACAACCTTGACGAATTCGTGCTCGAAGAGGTATGCTGGTTCATAAAGAGCGGCGTGCCGTCCGGGTACGGCATGGAGTCGATAAACGTCAATCTTTCGGTGATACAGTGCATGAGACCCGGTTTCGTCGGGCGCATACTCGATATCGTCGAAAAGACGGGCGCGGACAAATCCATGATAAACTTCGAGATAACCGAATCGGTATCATCGAACGATTACGGTATGCTGAGCTCGGTGGTGCACTCGCTGAAGGACAACGGCTTCGTGTTCGCAATGGACGACTACGGCACAGGATACTCGAATATGCAGTCGATATTCTCGATAGATTTCGATGTGGTGAAGATCGACAAGAGCATACTCTGGGGCGCGGAGAAATCGGAAATGGGCATGATAATCCTGCGCAGCAGCGTCAGCATGATAAAGGAAATGAAAAAGCGGATACTCGTGGAGGGCGTGGAAACGCGTGAACAGATAGAGCTCCTGAGGGCACTGGACGTAGATTTCCTGCAGGGGTACTACTTCTCGAAACCGCTCCCCAAGAGCAAGCTGCTTGAGCTTCTTGAAAAGGAACGATGACAGCGGTCAGCGGTCAGAGTTCTCCTTATCCTGCGTATAATTTGTAAATTATAGATAAAATTTGCTCAAACACTTGCAATTTCCGGAAAGATAGGTTAGAATATATATGTATCCCCGTTTTTTGAGGGAACATCATGATTTCGGTACAGGTGGTCAGTGCTATGGGCGTATGTCTTAACGGCTGCATCGGTTCACGGGTCTTTGCCTCTTCCGGCAGAGACTGTATCACTGTACCCTCTTACGTATCCAAGGGCTGAGGTATATCCGCAGCCCTTTATGATTTTCAGGATGATGACCTGCTTTATTGTGATCGGAGGATTGATAGCTTTGAAGAAAAAGGTCGCAGTTATAATGGGAAGCGACAGCGACGCGGGCGTTGTCGTTAAGGCTCTCAAAGAGCTGGACAGGCTCGGCATCGAATGGGAATGTCATGTCATGTCCGCCCACCGCACCCCCGATGAGGCTGCCGTATTCTCGAAGAACGCGCGGAAGAACGGCTTCGGCGTGATAATAGCGGCAGCGGGAATGGCGGCTCACCTCGGCGGTGTGCTCGCCGCAAACACCACTCTCCCCGTGATAGGCATACCCATAAAGGGCGGTATGCTCGACGGCTCGGACGCGCTCCTCGCAACGGTCATGATGCCGACCGGCATACCCGTGGCTACGGTAGCGGTGAACGGCGCCGCCAATGCGGGTCTGCTCGCTGCGGAGATACTCGCCGTTTCCGACGATGAACTCGCAGAAAAGCTCGACGCTATGAGAAAGTCCATGCATGACAAGGTCACCGAAAAGGACAAGGCACTTCAGGAAAAGCTCCCCGGCTTGCTTGCCGAATAATTTATATTGAAAAGGAACGTGTTTATTATGGCAAATGTTGAAAAAAAAGAACAGCTCTATGAGGGCAAGGCAAAGAAAGTATTCGCAACATCCGACCCCGACCTCGTTATCGTAGATTACAAGGATGACGCGACAGCATTCAACGGCGAAAAGAAGGGCACCATCAGAGGCAAGGGTGTGGTCAACAACAAGATGACCAACTATATGCTCTCCCTGCTCGAAAAAGAGGGCGTTCCCACACACCTCGTCGAGGAGCTCTCCGACCGCGAGACCCTCGTGAAGAAGGTCGAGATAGTACAGCTCGAGGTCATCATCAGGAACGTTGCCGCAGGCAGCTTCTCCAAGAGGATGGGCGTTGAGGAAGGAAAGGCGCTCCTCACTCCGATACTTGAATTCAGCTACAAGAACGATGACCTCGGCGACCCGTTCATCAACAGCTACTATGCGCTCGCACTCGGCATAGCCACAAAGGAAGAACTCGACAAGATCACCGAATACGCATTCAAGGTGAATGACTTCATGAAGAAGTTCTTCAAGGAGCACAACATCGACCTCATAGATTTCAAGATCGAATTCGGCAGATATCACGGTCAGATAGTCCTCGCCGACGAGATCTCCCCCGATACCTGCCGCTTCTGGGACAGCACCACCCATGAAAAGCTCGACAAGGACCGTTTCCGCAGGGATATGGGCGGCGTAGAGGAAGCATATCAGGAAATGATGAAGAGAATTTTCGGAGAATAAGCTATGGGCGGATTTTTCGGGATAGTTTCAAGAACAGACTGCGTCAGTGACGTGTTCTTCGGTACGGACTACCACTCCCACCTCGGCACGAGGCGCGGCGGAATGGTAGCCTACGATAAGGAACTCGGCTTCCAGCGCGGTATCCACAGCATAGAAAATTCCCCCTTCAGAACAAAATTCGAGAACGACCTCACCACCATGCAGGGCAATATCTGCATCGGCTGCATAAGCGATACCGACCCGCAGCCGATAATCCTGCGCTCCAAGCTCGGCATATATGCGGTGTGCAGCATCGGCATAATCAACAACGACGACGAGCTGCGCAGCGATATCATCGGCTCGAACTCAGTCAGCTTCGAGGTGATGAGCAGCGGAAAGGTCAACTGGAGCTCGCTCATCGGCGCAATGATAGCGCAGAAGGATTCCTTTGCCGACGGCATACGCTACGCGCAGTCAAGGATAAAGGGCACGATGTCGCTGCTGATAATGACCTCGGACGGCATCATCGCCGCGCGCGACGCGAACGGCAGGCTCCCGATAGTGATCGGTCAGCGCGAGGGCAGCTTCTGCTGTTCCTTTGAATCTTTCGCTTTCCAGAAGCTCGGATACACTACATACAGGGAGCTGCTCCCCGGCGAGATAGTAAAGCTCACCGCGGACGGCTGCGAGGTGCTCGCCGAAGGCCACACCGACATGAATATATGCACCTTCCTGTGGACATACTACGGCTACCCCAATTCGGTGTATGAGGGCGTCACCGTAGAGACGATGAGAACACGCAACGGCGAGATAATGGCGCAGACCGAGATCGAGAACGGCACTCTGCCGGATGTTGACTTCGTATGCGGCATACCCGATTCCGGCGTTCCCCACGCGATAGGATATTCCAACCGCAGCCACATACCTTTCGCAAGACCCTTCATAAAATATACGCCTACATGGCCGCGCAGCTTCATGCCGCAGAACCAGAAGATACGCAACCAGGTAGCCAAGATGAAACTGATACCCGTCCATGAGCTCATAGAGGGCAAGCGCCTGCTGTTCGTCGATGACAGCATCGTGCGCGGCACACAGATGCGCGAAACGGTGGAATTCCTGTACGAGAACGGCGCAAAGGAAGTCCACATGAGGTCGGCTTGTCCGCCGATAATGTACGGCTGCAGGTTCCTCAACTTCTCGCGCAGCACCTCCGAGCTCGACCTCATCGCAAGGCAGATAATCTTTGAGCACGAGGGCGAAGAGGGAAACAAACACATCAGGGAGTACAGCAGCGGCAAGACCGAGCGCGGCAGGTATCTGCGCAATGAGATCTGCCGCCGTCTGAAGCTGACCTCGATAGAGTTCCAGTCACTGGAGGGCACCGTGAAGGCGGTCGGTCTCCCGGCAGAAAAGCTCTGCACCTACTGCTGGAACGGCGCAGACGGCAGCAGATAAGACGCCCTGCGGCGCGTCAGGGAGGCTCCCCTCTGCCGCAAAGTATAAGATAAATGTGTCACTTCGGCGGGGCAGTCCCGTTCAGAAAGGATCTGTAAAAATATGAAAAGTTTTTCCGAAAGCTATAAGGAAGCGGGCGTTGACGTGACCGCGGGCTATAAGTCCGTTGAACTGATGAAGTCCCACGTTGCACGCACGTTCACTCCCGGAGTGCTTTCCGGCATAGGCGGCTTCGGCGGGCTGTTCGCCCCCGACCTCACGGATATCAAGGACCCTGTACTCGTTTCCGGCACGGACGGCGTGGGCACGAAGATCAAGCTCGCGTTTCTGATGGACAAGCACGATACCGTAGGCATCGACTGCGTTGCCATGTGCGTGAACGATATAATCTGCTGCGGCGCAAAGCCGATGTTCTTCCTCGACTACATCGCCTGCGGCAAGAACCACCCCGAAAAGATAGCACAGATAGTTTCCGGCGTTGCCGAGGGCTGCGTCCGTGCGGAATGTGCGCTCATCGGCGGTGAAACGGCGGAGCATCCGGGTCTTATGCCCGAGGACGAATACGACCTCGCGGGATTTTCCGTGGGCATCGCCGACCGCAGCAAGCTCCTCAAGCCCGAAACACAGCAGGAGGGCGATGTTATCATCGCGCTGAAGTCGAGCGGTGTACATTCCAACGGCTTCTCCCTCGTGAGAAAGGTATTCTCCGTCACCGAGCAGAACCTCGCCCGTCATCAGTCAGACCTCGGCACCACGCTCGGCGAATGTCTGCTCACCCCGACAAAGATCTACGTAAAGGCAGTAATGAGCCTTATCGGTTCGGTAAATGTGAAATCGCTCAGCCATATCACCGGCGGCGGCTTCTACGAGAATATACCGCGTTCGCTCCCCGAGGGGATCTCCGCGAAGATAGACCGCGCATCGGTGCAGGTGCTCCCGATATTCGAGCTTATCGCAAAGACCGGACATATCCCCGAGAGAGATATGTTCAACACATTCAACATGGGCGTCGGGATGTGCGCTGTTGTCGATAAGAACGACGCCGACAAGGCTGTTGCGGCAATAAGGGCAGCCGGCGAGGATGCATACGTAATGGGCGAACTCGTGAAGAGCGACGAGGGCGTTATCATCGCGTGACACAGCGCATTAATCACATTAAACCTATCAAGGAGAAAACTGCAGCATGACACTCGAAGAATTCAGGGAAAAAGCAAAGGACGAAGACTGGACACCGGGCTGGGACGAGATAGAAAGCGCTTTCAAGGCGGTTTACGGAGAACAGCAGCCCGCACACTTCGGAACGCTGATAACCTCGCGCGCGGTATTCGGCGGCAGCGAATATCTTGACGGATACAGCGCATACCGTTCGGAAAAGGGTTACAGTCATGTCGTTACATACGGAATGAGCGAGCTTTATGCCGATGAAGAACGGCTGGGCGGTGAATTCAGCAAATGGGGCTATGAAATGACCATAAAGCTGAAAAATGAAGCTCCCGAAGACTGTGTATGGGCGATGAATATGCTGGGCAATCTCGCACGGTACACATTCCAGAGCGAACGTTGGTTTGAACCGAATCAGTATGTCGGCTCGGCAAATGATCCGCAGTCCATAAACCTCGGAAAGCCCGAAAGCAAAATAACCGCTCTCATGGTCGTGAACGACACCGAGGTACCGACCCGCCGGACCATTTACGGAGAGCTTGCGTTCTTACAGCTTGTGGGCATAACCACCGATGAATTCAAGGCGGTAATGGACGATAAATCGCTTATCCCCGTTCTTCTTGAAAACCTGAAAGCAGATTATCCCGATCTGGAGACCGATATGGAGCGGACAAGGAATTATATATGATAAAACAAGTCTCCCGTAAATGGTGGGACTTTACAGGAGAAATATATGAAAAATATAGTTGTACTTGTGTCGGGCGGCGGCACTAATCTGCAGGCGCTCATAGATGCCGAAAAGAAAGGCATCATCACGGGCGGAAGGATAACCTGCGTGATATCCTCAAAAGCGGACGCCTACGCCCTCGAACGCGCAAGGCAGAACGGAATAAAGACCCGCGTTCTCGTGCGGAAGGAATATCCCGATGTTCATGAGTACAGCCTTGCTATGCTGAACGCTCTCAATGAAGAAAAAGCCGATCTTGTGGTATATGCGGGCTTCATGACGATACTTGACGAGTCTGTGTGCAGCGCATATCCTTACAGGATGATAAACGTCCACCCCGCGCTGATACCCTCTTTCTGCGGAAAGGGATATTACGGGCTGCGCGTACATGAGGAAGCGCTGAAAAAGGGCGTGAAGGTCACGGGCGCAACGGTGCATTTCGTCACCGAGGAGTGCGACGGCGGACCCATAATATTACAGAAAGCCGTGTATGTTGAGGAGGGAGATACCCCCGAGATACTCCAGAAGCGTGTTATGGAGCAGGCAGAGTGGGAGATACTTCCGAAGGCGGCGGCGCTCTTCTGCGACGGCAGGATCACCGTTGCAGACGGCACAGTTCATATTTCATAAGCA
>CAMVPV010000020.1 GCA_947169455.1 uncultured Clostridia bacterium
CTCACTGTACGCGGGATACTTCAGCCCGTGAAAAGCAGCGGAACGGACGGCAATCTGAAAATGCCGCTGTATCTTCGGTACAGTATAAATTCCGGTAAAGAGGATATTCCCGACGAAGAAATATACTCGCTGCATCCTCGGCTCACCGCAAACGGATTTCTGCTGCGGAACAGCAGGCATTTTACCAACAGCAGGAAGTTTCTTGTCCGGATGAGCGAATGGCTCACACATCCGCACGAAACCGTGAAAATGTCGCGGCGGGAGCGCTCGTTCGAGATATTCGGCGAGGAAAAAATGCTCGATGAGAATTTGCAGCTTATAAAGAATATCGGGCTGAACGGCGATATATTGCTGTATTACGAAACGCCCGAAATGTGCTTTTCCGATTACATACCGGAGCGCAAAGCGGATATGACGCTTCTGATATGCGAGAACAAGGATATCTGGTTCAATATACGGCGGCTGATGTACGAGAACGGCTGCCGCACCCTGTTCGGTGTGCCGATGGACGGAACTGTTTTCGGGCAGGGGAACGATATCACGGGCAGCGGAAAATTTGCAGCGTATTCGCAGTTTCTCGGCGCGGAAAATGTAAGATACCTGTACTGCGGGGATATCGACCGCGCTGGGTTCGATATATTCCTGCGTTTCCGGAACGGAGCCGCAGATCTCAATATTTCGCTGTTCCTGCCTGCGTACAGAAAAATGCTGGAGCTTGCGCATTCCGTAAAACTGCCGGACAGCTGCGACGACAGGGATATTTTTCCGGATATGTCTGAGATACTTCCGTTGTTCACGGAAAGTGAGCAGGAACAGATAACACGGATACTGAAAGAAAACAAGCGTCTGCCGCAGGAGATACTATCCTATCCGGTGCTTGCAGAGAATATGAGGTAATTATGCTTTCGGCGGAAACAAGGGAATTATTGCAGGACTTTGAAAAGCGTATGCGGTTCGTGAACCTGGTGAAATACTGGCTCGACCGCCCGAAACCGCAGAAAATACGCGATATCCTGCGTGACAATGACGACAGGACGGACAATCTCATATTAATGGTTCTGGTGTTCATCATGGACAGTACCCTTCGCTACGGTGAGCGCTGCACGAAATCCGACATCACGGGATTTCTGCGCGAGGTCTCCGGACTGTACGGCTATTCATCAGAGGCGGCGGAAACGCTTGCAGATCATATCGTGACCGATGTTCTGCAAAGCGGAGGGAAGATACGCGAATTTGACACATATCAGAGCGGAGACGGAGCGTTCCGCAGACAGACCTCGCTCGTGCTGATAGAACAGCAGAACGGCAGCTATGTGCTCACGAATGAAGCATACGAATTTCTGTTCCGCACAAAGGAAATAGACAGCGAGCTCGATTTTTCGGTCAGCCGCTTCAAGCTGCAGGAATTCATACGCCGTGGGAATTATTCCAAGGCACTGCGAGAAAGCCGTGAGCTTGTCAGCCGCATGAGAAATCTCAAAACACGAATGGACGATTTCATGCTTCGGTGCAGGACGAACATTTCCGAGATCTCCGTTGATGAGTATGAGGAGATCATCACGCAGGTGCGGGATTCATTTGAGGACGAAAGCAAGCAGATGAGCGAAATACGCACACTGACCGCCGCTAAATTGCAGGCAATAGCGGACGCGGCTGTTCACGAAAGCGAGAGCATCGGGCAGACCGAGCGCGAGATAAGGGAGATACTCGAAAACATCGACACGGTGATCCGTGAGCAGAGCCGCGTATACAACCGCAAATTCACACTTTCCGGATTGTACTCGCAGCTGTTGGACGACAGCTTTTCCTATCTGCGGGCGGGTCATTTTGATATTGAGCAGGAGATATTGGCGCCGATGAGACAGATGCATCTCGGTTCCGTGCGCGGCTCCGGAAAACTGTTCAAGCCGCTGTACAAGCCGGAATTCAGGCATCTGTTCGGGCTTGACTTTTTCTATAAGCGGCAGAATGCAATACGTGCAGAACAGGCGGACAGCGGTATAGATATCAGCGATGCTGAAAGCGCCGAAAACACCGCGGAGGAGCGCAACAGCCGATATGTCGCTATCATACGTTCACTGCTCGGATATGCCGCGGCGCATATAAGCTTCAGATTCGGGGAATATGCGGATTCACTTCCGCCGGAAACTCTTGCTGATCTGATGCGGGAAAATCTGCTGACAAATGTCATGCTTAAACTGTACGCTTTCGGCGAGATAGATATCGCTGCATGGCGCGAAGAACATAACAGCATAATTGTTCCCGTCGGGGAATTTGACCTCGCATACTGTCTCAGCGAAATTCCGGACGAACTGATACAGATGCAAAGTATAATTATAGGCAGGACGGACAGCATACTGACGTTCGATACCATAGACGGGAGAAGGATCACCATGAATGACCTGACGGTGGAGGTGCGGAAATGAAACGGGAAACACTGCGGCTGTTCGCAAGGCTTATGGAGGACGGCTGTATCACGCGGGAGCATGACCCCGCGCTGTATGAGGATTCCTGCGATGCGGAAATATCCGCGGAGCTTGCGGTCATGGAGCAGGAGCTCGATTTTACGCTGTACCGCACGAACGGTAGGCTGTATCTTCTGCCGAACCCGACAAACGAGCTTTTCTCGCAGGACAACAGCGATTTCAAGCGGTCGGTCGGATATGAGAGGCTGGAGGAACTTTATCTGCTGAATTATATGGCGATGTTCCTGCTGTACCAGCTGTTCGGCGGCAAGGGAAACAGCCTGCAGACGCGCAATTTCATCAAGGAGGATGATTTCCTCGACGACTTCACTAAGCACTGCGAGCAGGTGCGCGCCGAGAGCGATTCGCTGGAAAACGCTTCGGCGCGTTACAGTATCGATTTTCTGCGGCTTGCGGACAGCTGGCTCGCAAAGCGCGGCGGGGATTCGACCTCGATAGATACAAAGCACGGGTGCTTCATGAAGATAATCCGTAAATTCAAGGACGAGGAACTGCTTGCAGAAGCGGAGAGCGGAGTGTATAAGCCGACCGTCCGCCTGTGCGACCTAATGCCGTATTTTCTTTCGCAGAGCCGCATTTCCGAGATCCATGCCGTGCTGGGAGGGGTGAACGATGCCGTCGATACGTAAGATACGAATAGTGAACTTCCGCTACGATGACGGTGCAAAGCTGATACCTGACGAGATATTCTGCGCCGAAAACGACAGCGGCAGACCGACCGACACTCTGCTGAACCTTGATAACGGCGGTGGAAAGACCGTGCTCGTGCAGCTGATGCTCCAGCCGATATGCCCGAAGGCAAAGGTGCAGAACCGCAATATCGGGGAGTATTTCAGAAACGGCTCCGATCATGCATTCGTGCTTATCGAATGGGCGCTCGACGGCTCGGCGTACAGCCTGCTGACGGGGATAGCGCTTGCAGCATCGACAAACGCAGACGACGGGAACGACAGGCGGAACGTCCGCTTTTTCACATTCATGCACACCTATCCCCAGACCGGCGACAGGCTCGACCTTGTGAATTTTCCGCTGACCGAGCGGGACGGAAATCATATCCGCACGCTCTCCTATGATGATGCGCGGAAATTGCTGCAAAACCGCAAGATAGAATATTACCCCGCCGATCAGCTTCGCCGCTATCAGAAAAAACTCGCGGACGAGTACGGCATTTTACATACCGAATGGGAAAATATCCTCGTGCGCGTGAATGCAGTGGAGGGCGGGATATCCAAATTCTTCGAGGAATACAAGACGGCGGACAGACTGCTCGACCGCTTCATAATCCCCGGTGTCATGCCAAACGGCGGAGGGCAGGAGGAATCGCTCGAGGAGATGTTCCTGAACTATGCGAAAAGCTATGCGGGTCAGGAAGAGAATATGCGGCTGCAGTCGCGGATAACCGCGTTCACTGAAAAACTCGATAATATGCTGCCGCTGATGAGAGCAATGTGGGAGCATGACGATGCGCGGCTCCATGCGATACGGGCGCTCGCCGACCACATTTTCACATTGCAGAAAAATATCGGTTCGGAGACTGAACGGAAAAATTCGCTTGAAAGATCTGTTTCTCTGTTTGATGAAAAGCTGCGTCACATACGCGCCGAGAAAGCATCAGCGGTGTATTATACCGCAAAGGACAGGTATGATGCGGCGGCAGCGGAACTCGATGGAGCAGCACAAAGAATGGATGCCGCAAAAGAACGGCGCGACAGGTATGAACATCTGAAAGCGGTGCTCAACGCCGCAAAGGAGCATTCCGAACTTACGGAACAGCGTAGCTTGCTGGAGGCATTGTTTTCGCAGCTTCGTGAGCTCGATTCGGACAGCGGGGATGCGCATATAGATTCGCTGCGGTACTCGCTGTACATAGCGGCAGTTTCTCTGTGCGAACAGGCGGAAAAGGAACATATCAGCAAAGCTGCAGAGCATGAAAGGTATTCCGGTGAACTGGAAGATATCAGATGCAGGATCTCCGGATCAACAGAAAAATATGCTGCCGAAAAGGGAAAGTACGATAAACTAACGGGACGCCGTGAAGTGCTGCTCGAACAGATAACAGACGGTCTGGATAAGCTTTCACTGAAGATAACAATGATGCTGGACGGAAGCTATTCCGCGGAAGAGATCGAAAATATCCGCGCTGACCTTGACAGCAGGACAGGGCAGGCAGCCGCTGTTTTGCAGACTTACGAGGAAGAAGAGCGGCAGCTTGCGGAGGAAATTTCCGCGCAGAACGAGCGGCGCGGTGAGATCGCGGCTGAACAGGCAGATATCAGTGTACAGCTGCGCGATGCGGGAAAGCTGCTCGCGGAATATCGGGAGCGGTACGATGCCGCGGTGAAAGTGACCGCACATCTGTCTCTTGATGAGGAGAGCATCTTTACCGATGAGCCGATGAAGGAACTCGGCAGGATAACTGCGGAGCTGCGCGAAAAATATCGCAGGGCGGAACGCTCGGCTGAAATGCTCACGGAACAGATATCCTGTATCGGAAACGGACAGCTTCACCTGCCGGGAGCGGCGGTCGGTTTCCTTAAGGAGACGGGAGTGCCGTTCCGTACAGGTGAAAAGCATCTGCTGGAGCAGCCGCCGGAGATCAGGCAGAAAATACTTGCGGCTGAGCCCGCAGCGGCATATTCTGTCATCGTCAATTCCGAAAAGGAGCGCGAAAAACTGCTTGTGCAGGCGGGCGAAACGTGGCTTTCGGCGATCGTGCCGGTGTTCACGCTTTCGGACATTGCCGAAATGGCGGAGGGCAGGCGCATTTCCGGCGGAGAACTGCTTGCCGCATATGAGCGGGAGTATTTCTCCGATGCGGGCGCTTATGAAGAAAAGGTACGCACAGCGCTCGATGATGTGCGCGCTGAAATGGAAAATCTCAATTCACAGCTTGGTGAATGGGAGCACGAACGCACCGCACTGGCACAGTTCACATATCCTGCGGGATATGAAGCGCAGCTTGACGCGGAGATCACCGGAAATGAGGAAAAGAAAAAGCTGCTTCTGAATGAACTTGCGGAGCTTGACAGGCGCCGCACCGAGATCAATGAGCGGACGGCGGAACTGAAAAAGCTCTGTATCATACAGCGCGAAGCCGTTCAGGATGCAAAGCGGGAACGCGAATATTTTGAATCGATATGCGGTATCATCTCGCAGTATGAGGTGCTTAATGCGGATATCGCTGAGTGCGGTGCAAACATCGGAAGGATATCCGGTGAGATAACACGCGCCCGTGCCGAAGAAAATCGGACAGAGGAACTTCTGCGCAGCTGCAATGCCGATATGGAGCTTATCGGAGAGCAACTTGACGG
Organism: uncultured Clostridia bacterium; assembly: GCA_947169455.1. The sequence goes on from CAMVPV010000020.1 coordinate 5,798, forward strand.
ATATCGTGGTATTGCCGATGAACTGAAAGATTCTCCCGAGGCGGAGATAATTCCGGCGGAATATCCCGTTCTGCTTGCGGAGTACAACTTGTACCGTGAACAGCGCTCGTCTGACCGGAAAAGTCTGGAAAATCGAATTTCCGACACAAAAGCGCGTATCAATGTCACAGAGAAAAATCTGAAAAGGTTCGGTATCACGCCAGAGGAGTATGAAAACACCGAATATTCTGCGGCAGCATACAACAATGCCGAGGATGGATACCGTGCTGCCGAACGGGAATTTTCGGAGACCCTATCGCTCCATACAAAAGCGGCGGCGGCTCATGCGGCAGCGGAAAGCATTCTGAAACAGGCGGAGAATTCGCTCAGGGAGCTTCATACGGAGCTGCTCGACCGTGCGGAGGTCGGTTCTGATCATGAAAGGCGCATCACGGAATGTGAAGCGGAACTGCGTTCGGTAAAGATCAGGCTTGATGATTCTGTACGTGCGTTGGGCAAACTGACCGCCGAGGAAGGGCTCTCCGTGAGATATGCTGCGCGCTTTGCGGATGATATCGCGGACTATACGCCGAAGATCACCGAAAACAGCGAGGATGCGGACACTCTGCGCGACAGGATAGAAAGCGGCGCGGATGCTCTGAAACGCGCCGAGAACGATGCGGATAATTACCGCCGCCGCGAGCTTGAATCGTTCCGCGGAGAACATGGGCTGTTCAGCGGAACGCTCGACGGGATAGCGTCAGTCATCGGGAATGTGAATATCCACGGCGACAGGTATTTCTCGCTTTACGAGCGCACCGAGGGCGATATCCGCCGTTACCGCGAACGCATAGGACAGCTTGATATCCTGCTGCGGGATGTTGAGGACAGCCGCAGGGAACTGGTCGCTCACTGTATGCAGCGGGCGGGGCGTCTGCATGAAAATCTCAGGCTGATGTCAAAGAAATCGACCGTTCAGATAGGCAGCACCAAAAAGCAGATGCTCCGCGTGGAGCTGCCCGATATAGACCCGTCGAGCGGTCTGTCCGCGGCGAGGATAAATGACTATATCGAAAGGCAGGTGCGGAAATTCCTCTCCGAAAACGAGGAGACCGTTAAAAGCCGCAAGGATCATCTTGAGATACGCCAGCTTCTGAACTGCTACATTGGAAAGGAAACTATACCGGTGATCGTGTTCAAGATCGACAAGGTGATACAGAACAGCAGGTATCGTTCGTGGGAAGATGCTCTCAAGGCAAATTCGGGCGGCGAGCAGTTCGTGGTGTTCTTTTCGCTGGTGGCATCGGTGATGAATTATGCACGCGGGCTTGCGGAAAACCTCAGCCGTTCGAGCGGCGTGCTTATCCTCGACAATCCTTTCGGACCGATATCTTCGCCGCATCTGCTTGAACCGATGTTCCGTATCGCGCACCATTTCAATATACAGCTGATCTGCCTTACACACCTCGGAACGGCGGCAGTCACGGGCTGCTTTGACATGGTATATCAGCTGAAATTCAGAACGCTTGCGCTTTCAAATGTGCAGATACTCGAAGCGGAGGCAAAACAGCACATGGAACACGCATATTTCCTGTCGGAACAGATATCTATGTTTTGATGAAAAAAGCACATTTCACCGCTGAAATGTGCTTTTTCGGCTATATGAGACCGGCGGCGGTATCGCTTTATAGATCCGAGCTCTGAAAATGTTTCGCAGATCACCGTGAAAACGTCCGTGTATAGCTATAGATCATCAGTTGCAATTTATAGCTGTGTGTGATATAATAATAACAGCTAAGGCGGAAAGGCGGCGCTGCAATATCCGCCGGCGGGACGATAGCGGAGAGGAGTGCCTGTGAATATGGCTATAATGTACAGGTTTGATGAGAAGAAAGCTTCGGAGAATGAAGTTATTCTACAGGAAAACCTTGATAAATTAACAGAAGGACTGACCGCAGGCGAGCTTGATCTTCTTGATACTATACTTGATTATGACAATTATGACACTTATTATTATCACAGCCTCAGGATCCCCGAGGACAGATCTGAGCTTATGAAAATAAATATGGGGATAATCATTTTCAGATTTGCATTGACCGACGATATCCTTTCGGAGTTTACAAACGGTGTGGGGATATGGGACGATAAATTCTGGGAATTTTCCGGATTGTCGCCCGCGGCGCTGAAGCTCATAGCCGGATTTTACGCGGGCTGGGAATATTCGGATATCATATTGCAGGGGGCTCCGGATACGGATATCTCATATCTGCCCGAGTTCAGACCGAACGGCGAAGATGAGCAGTATATCGTTCTTAATGAGAAATGCAAGAAACTGTATAAGGAAATATACGAAAGCTGAAACAGCTCCGTTGAAGTGCTGCTGTAATTCCTTTCTTAGCGCAGGTGATTTTGATGAATAAACAGATTTTTACCGGTACGGAGTTCTTTGATGAGATCATCAAAGATAACGGATATTATGTTGATAAGACAGAAATGATATATGATCTTATCGAAAACACGAAAACTAAAGTCTCACTTTTCACCCGACCGCGGCGTTTCGGAAAAACGCTCACACTTACCATGATGGAGAGTTTTTTCGATATAAGCCGTGACAGCAGATCAGTGTTCTCCGGACTTGATATTATGGAGCATGAGGATTTCTGCTCGGAGCACATGAACAAATACCCCACGCTTTTTATCAGCCTTAAGGATGTTGAAGGGCTGACGTTTGCGTCTGCTTCAAGAAAAATGGAGATATGCATCGCCGATCTCTGCAAGAAGGTAAGATTTCTGGAGCATGATGAAAAATCCGACCTTGCGGACAGAGAAAAATTCACCCGTCTGATCTCCGAAAAAGGCGATGCCGAGGATATACAGAATTCGCTGAAAACTATTTCGCGCATGATGTATGAGCATTACGGAATGCCTGTCGTCCTGCTGATAGACGAGTATGATGTTCCGCTCGCAAAGGCGCACGTTAACGGATTTTACCGCGAAATGCTCGATTTGATAAGGGGATTTATGAGCACTTCGCTCAAAACGAACGAGTATCTGAAGCTTGCTGTCGTGACAGGCTGTCTGCGTATTCCGAAAGAGAGCATATTTACGGGCGTCAACAATTTCGCTGCATATTCCGTTCTTGACAGTGAGTTTTCACAGTATTTCGGATTTACGGAAAATGAGATGAAGCAGATGCTGTCGGATTTCGGAAAGTCCGATAAACTCGATACTGTCAAGGAATGGTACGACGGTTATGTTTTCGGTGATACCGAAATATACTGTCCGTGGGACGCGGGGAGATATGTGTCGTCAATTGTAAACAGACCGAACGCTAAACCTAAGTCCTATTGGGTGAATACGAGCGGGAACGATGCGATAAGCAGATTTTTTGATATGGACGGGGCGGATATTTCCCCGAAATTCGAGGCACTGCTCAACGGCGGCACTATCACCGAAAATGTCACAAATGCGCTGACCTACGATCAGGCATATACTTCCGAGAACAATCTGTGGAGCATACTGCTGATGACCGGATATCTGACGCCTGCCGCTGTTCCGGAATGGGACGAAAGCGAGGGCAGCGGAAATGTCGAACTGCGGATACCCAACAAGGAGATATCGTTTATATTCCGCAATGCGGTAGTGGATCATTTCAAGAAGACGCTCGATGATTCCGAACAGAGATCTCTCATGGATGCACTATGGGACAGCGATGAAAAACGTGCCTCCGAAATAATATCGGATATGTTGTGGAACACCATCAGTTATATGGATTATCACGAGGATTATTACCATGCGTTTCTTGCCGGGGTATTTGTCGGGCGGGGCGGATATTCGGTGCAGTCTAACCGGGAAAGCGGTCTCGGCAGACCCGATATCGTACTGAAAGACCGGAAAAACCGCAGGGCGCTCGTCATCGAAGCGAAAAAGTCGGACAGCACGGAAAATATGGCAAAATGCTGCACCGATGCCATTGAACAGATCTCCGCAAACGGATACGGAACAGATCTCGACGGCTACCGGCAGATACTTTGCTGCGGTATTTCGTTCTATAAAAAAGAAGCTATGGTGAAGATCATGAAGTGAGATCGGGTATCGTGATTAACGGCAGATTTCTGTTTCTATATATACCCGATTTTGTCC
>CAMVPV010000021.1 GCA_947169455.1 uncultured Clostridia bacterium
GATAAAATCAAATATAACATAAAGCTGTATCTATCGGAAAATGTTTTATGTTTAATATAGATATTTAATTGCCGAAGTAATATAATATCTGACCTGAATTATTGAACAGACGCGGTCGTTCATGAAAGTATGGTTTTTCAATAACGACGCGGGATGGCAGCGGGGGCACCCCGCTGTTTTCATTTCTCCTTTATCAGTGATTCGATCTCCTGCTTTGATACAGCGCCCTGTATCCTTCCCGATTCCTCTCCGTTTCTGAAAAGTATCAGTGTGGGCGAAGCCATAACATCAAATTTTTCGGTGAGCTCTTCCTCGTAAGCGACATTTATCTTTACAAATCTCACATCCGGGATCTCCTCCTCAAGCTCTGCAAGTATGGGAGCTATCCTCTTGCACGGTATGCAGCTGTCGCTGTAGAAATCCGCGAGCAGGACGGGAGCCTTCAGTTCAGTGTAGAATTCTTCTGTATTGACCCGCTGTGCCATTACTCCCCGACCTTTCTGACGATGAGCGTATAAGTGCCGTTTCCGTTGTCGGAGAGATCGAGCACCTCATGACCCTCTTCCTTCAGGCTGCGCGGAACATTGTTCACGGGTTCGCCGTCATTGAGAAGTATTTCAAGTATCTGTCCCTCGTCGAGTTCTTCGAGCGCTACCTTTGCCTTGACAAATGTTGTCGGGCATTTCACATCGGTGATATCCACCTTGTCGTCAATATTATACTCTGCCATTATCATCATATCCTTTCAAGAGCCTGTGACAGATCGGCGATAAGATCCTCCTTATCCTCTATCCCCACGCTTATTCTTATTGTATCCTCAAAAACGCCTGCACTGTGCATACGCTCCGCATCGGAGTGCAGATATATCGTGCTTGCGGGGTGTATCACAAGCGTGCGGACATCTCCGATATTCGTTGCGATCAGTGCATATTTCAGGCTGTTCATCAGTCTGAAAGCCTTTTCCTTGCTGCCCGGGCGTATAGTAAGTATCGCGCCGCCCTTTCCGCCGAGATATTTCATACATCGCTCATGGTACGGGCTTGGATCAAGTGCGGGATAATTAACATCAACGCCCTTGCTTTCAAGGAATACCGCCAGAGCGAGTGCGTTTTCACACAGCCTTTCCATCCGCAGACCGAGCGTTTCCAGCCCGATGCAGTTCATATATGCATTCATCGGGGCAAGACACGCGCCGGTGTTTCTCCAGATACTGCTGCGCAGCTTTGCTATGAACGCAAATTTACCGAAGCATACATGATCGGCAAAGCCCGGATATCTGTCCGGATCCCATGTAAAATTGCCGCTGTCGATTATTATGCCGCTTATCGCGTCTCCGCTTCCGTTGATGTATTTGCTTGCGGAATGGATAACGATATCCGCGCCGTATTCAAACGGGTGTATCAGATACGGCGTTGCTGTGGTGCTGTCAACTATCAGCGGTATCGGTGTATCCCTGCCGTGCAGCAGCTTTGCGATATTTTCAATATCGGCGATATCGAGCCTGGGGTTTCCTATGAGCTCGGTGAAAACGGCTTTCGTTTTACCGGTAATGAGCGGCTCTATCTTTTCCGCTGTCATTTCCTCAGCGTAAATGACATTTATCCCGAATGCCTTCAGATCATCGAACAGGTCGATAGTTCCGCCGAACAGCGCCGAGCCAGCGATAACTTCATCGCCTGCGGAGAGTATATTCAGAAGCGTCATAGTGACGGCAGCCATCCCGGAGGAACACGCGACTGCGCCCGCTCCGCCCTCCAGTGAATTGATGCGCTGCTCAAACTGCGAAACTGTGGGGTTCCCCACGCGGGTATAGGAAAAACCGTGAGTCTTGTTCGCAAATACTTTTTCGAGCTTTTCGGCGGAGTCCTGTGCAAACGCGCTCACCTGATATATAGGCGGGAGCGTTGAACCGGTCGAGCCTTCGGGGGAGTTTCCGCCGTGAAGAAGCTGTGTATTGAATCTCATTTTCATCACCTGAATAATAGTGTGATCTATGTTATATTCCGGATTATATCACGCAAATCCTATTTAGTCAATAGGGTTTGGTGTATTTCGTTAATTCCTACAAGAGAAATATAATATAAATCGGTTTTTTGTACACGGAAATAAAAAAGTTAATAAATAATCCTATTGACAATACAGGAATAGTATTATATAATGTTGTCATATCATATAATCCATATATATTTAGTAATAGCTGTGAGGTGATGATAATGACCGAAAAAAGCAGTCCTGCTGCAATTCCAGGCAATATCTATGAGCTTCTTTCCAAATACCTTAACAGCATAAAATTCGGTTCAGTCACTCTTGTTATCCAGAATGGGAAGATAGTACAAATAGAATGCAGTGAAAAAATACGGACCGAAAAATTATGATCACTATATAATAAAAGTAACTGACCGGACGACCGGAGGTTTTCTATGTCATATATGATGCCTCTTCCGGAACGTGAGAGGAGTTTTGGTTATGATACGTATCTTTATCCCGACCACGCTGCGGCTGTTTACAGAGCAGCGCTCGGAAGCCGAACTTGAAGGAAGTACGGTGCGTGAAGCATTGTCTGCGCTCGCGGATGAATATCCCGAGGCGAAAAAGGCTCTCTATGATGAAAACGGTGAGCTTCGCAGATTTATCAATGTATTCGTCGGAGAAAACAATATAAAGGATCTTGACGGCATGGACACACCTGTGAAGGACGGTGACGAGATCATGCTCATACCTGCGATAGCCGGCGGCGCTCCGAAGGAAAGCATCCTCGGGGACAGAACGGGAGAAAAGCTCACGAATGATGAGATACAGCGCTATTCACGGCATCTCCTGCTGAAGGAGATAGGTGTAAAGGGTCAGAAGCGCCTGAAGGCTGCAAAGGTACTTATTGTCGGGCTCGGAGGGCTCGGCTCGCCGCTTTCGCAGTATCTTGCTGCTGCGGGCGTCGGAACTATCGGTCTTATCGACTTTGATGATGTTGACGAAACTAACCTGCAAAGGCAGGTCATCCACGGTACGCGCGACATCGGACGTCCGAAGGCTGCATCCGCAAAGGATGCCATAAAGAAGATAAATCCGCTGGTAAAAACGGAGGTATATAATTACAGACTGACCGCCGAAAACGCACTCGATATCATAAGCAAGTATGATGTTGTCGCCGATGCGAGCGACAATTATCAGACGCGGTATCTTGTGAATGACGCCTGCGTCCTGCTCGGAAAGCCGGATGTATTCGGTGCGATGTACCAGTTCGAGGGTCAGGCGACAGTGTTCTACGGAAAAGAAGGTCCGTGCTACAGATGTATGTACCCGTCTCCGCCGCCGCCGGGACTTGTCCCGAGCTGCGCAATGGGCGGTGTCGTTGGTGTTCTGCCGGGAATAATCGGTACGATACAGGCAAATGAAGTTATAAAGCTGATCGTCGGAGGGGGAGAAAGCCTCATCGGCAGGCTGGTCACTTTCGATGCATGGCGTATGCGCTGGCGCGAGCTAAAGATCTGCAAGGATCCGGAATGTCCCGTGTGTGGAAATGAGCCGGCGATAACCGAATTGGAAGAATATGATTATGAGGATTTCTGCGGATTGAAGCAGCAGGAAGAGGAAAACGATTCGGTAGAGGGAATGGAACCCGGGGAATTGAAGCGCAGGTTCGATGCAGGCGAAAGGGTCACTGTCATTGATGTGCGCGAGCCGCACGAAAGGGCAATAGCAAAGTTCCCCGAAGCGCTTGTGATCCCCATAGGTCAGCTTGAACGCAGACAGAAAGAGCTTGACCCCGATATAGATACGGTCTTCGTGTGCAAGGAGGGCAAGCGGAGCATCCTTGCGGTGAGAACGCTGCGCGAAGCGGGTTTCAAGGGTCAGCTCTACAATCTGAAGGGCGGAACAAATGCATGGGCACGCGAGGTAGATAAGGATTTCCCGATATATTAATCATATAAATATAAAACTGTTTGGAGTTTTATATAAATCACTATGAATGCAGTTTTCTGCACGGAGGTAATCAACATGGCAAATGAAGAAAAGAACATCACTCTTGGCAAAAAGGCGGCGTATAATTTAGCCGATGTAAACAAGACAAGACCGCAGTACGCTGCGATAACACCCAAGTATCTGACAAAAGTGCTCGAATTCAAGGGACTCGATTCCGGTATTTACAGAGTAAACAAGGTCAAGGAGGGCAACACTCCGCTCGAAGTGCTTTGCAGCTCCGAAAAGAAGTCCGATATTATCCCGCAGGGCTATGTTGAATACGAGGAGGAGCCCAGAGAGTATCAGCTTGCGAACATTTCCACGATAATCAATATCAGCACTGCCGTTCAGGACGTTTACAGCTCGCCCTACGATCAGATCAAGGAGCAGCTCGACCTTGCGATAGAGAGCCTGCGCGAAAGACAGGAGAGCCAGCTCATCAACAACGATGATTACGGTCTTCTGAAAAATATCGCAGATTCGCAGAGGATACAGCCGGTCAGCGAGAGCGGTGCACCTACTCCCGACGATCTCGATGAGCTCATCACAAAGGTATGGAAGGATCCTTCGTTCTTCCTCGCACACCCCAGAGCTATCGCCGCTTTTGAGAGAGAATGCACGAAGCGCGGAGTTCCCCCTGTAACAGTTAATATCGCGGGCGGAACATTCATCACATGGAGAGGCATACCGATAATCCCCACAGACAAGCTGCTCGTTGACGGCAAGAAAAACCCCACCGCAAAGACAGGCAAGACCAACATTCTCCTTATCCGCACAGGCGAAGCAAAGCGCGGCGTTATCGGTCTTTATCAGAGAAAACTCAACAATGAGCAGGGACGCGGTCTTTCTGTCCGTTTCAGAGGTATCGATGACAAGGGCAACGCTTCCTATCTGCTCTCGCTCTACTGCTCAGCAGCTATCCTCGCAGATGATGCTATCGCAGTTCTCGAGGATGTTGAGGTCGGCGAATATTTCAATTATGATGAATAATGCGGCATACTACCGCAAAGGAGGTATGCCCTGAATGAATTACACAAATACACTTCCCACAGAAGCAGAGCTTGAAACTCTTGCAAATTCGCTGTTTCCCGATTTTGACGCAGAGGCTTGCGAGCAGGGTATAGATGCTCTTATCGAAAACGGCGATACTGCCGTTATTGACCGCGCTCTGAGCAAAGCAGCCCAGCAGTTCGGCGGTTACGGAGATTACGAAAAGCTCGCCAATGATCTTACTTACGGTACGGGTGCGGAAACACCTGAAAGCGGCTATGCGGCAAAGGCTTTCTCTTACGGCAGGCAGGCAGAGAATTACTCGCCTGTCAATGAAAATGCTTTTGCTGCTCCCGCGGGTGGTTTTTCTCCGAGCGTGATGTCCGAGGAACAGGCAAAGGATCATGTTCCGAAAAACACTTCCGCGAAGTCTGTTCCGCAGGACAACAGCGGCATCATAGTCGGTACGAAAACGCTTGAACAGATACGCAATGATTTTCCGATACTGAATGAAAAGATCAACGGCTATGACCTCGTATGGCTCGACAACGGCGCGACCACACAGCGTCCGCAGGCTGTTATCGACAGGCTTTCCTATTATTATGCGCATGAGAATTCCAACGTTCACCGCGGAGCTCACGAGCTTGCGGCGCGTTCGACCGATGCTTACGAGAATGCACGTCAGATAACCGCTGATTTCATCGGTGCGCCCTCAAAGGATGAGATAGTATTCGTCCGCGGCACCACCGAGGCTATAAATCTTGTCGCAAATGCTTACGTAAAGCAGTATCTTCAGCCCGGAGATGAGATAATCCTCACCATGCTCGAACATCACGCGAATATCGTTCCGTGGCAGCTTATCTGTCAGGAAACAGGCGCCGTGATAAGAGTGGTGCCCGTTGACGAAAGCGGTCAGATCATCCTTTCCGAATACCGGAAGCTGTTCAACCGCAGGACGAAATTCGTTTCGGCAGCGCACGTATCCAACGTTCTCGGTACGGTAACTCCTGTCGCAGAAATGATAAATATCGCACATTCCTATGGTGTGCGCATACTCATTGACGGCGCACAGTCAGTTGCGCATATCCCCGTGAACGTTGCGGCTCTCGATGCTGATTTCTTTGTATTCTCGGGGCACAAGATATTCGCTCCTACGGGTATCGGAGCGCTTTACGGGAAGAAAGAACTGCTTGATGCTGCAAGACCGTATCACGGCGGCGGCAACATGATAAAGGACGTCACCTTTGAGCGCACGATATACAATCCCGCACCGAACAAGTTTGAAGCCGGCACGGGCAGTATAGCGGACGCGGTCGGAATGGGTGCGGCGCTTGAATATCTGAATGCGATAGGTATGCCCGCTGTGAACAAGCACGAGCATGAGCTTCTTGTATATGGTATGCAGGAATTGCAGAAGATACCCGGGCTCCATCTGGTCGGCACGGCAGCAGACAAGGCAAGCGTTCTCTCATTCAAGCTTGAAGGCTATGAAGATGCCGAGGTCGGAGAATATCTGAACCGGTTCGGTATCGCCGTAAGAACGGGACATCACTGCGCACAGCCCGTGCTCCGCAATTTCGGTCTTGAAAGCACCGTACGTCCGACGCTTGCGGTATATAATTCGTTCGGCGATATTGATGCGCTTGTCAAGGCACTCTACGGATTAGTAAAATAAGTTCAAAATAATAACAGACACCGTTCCTCCGCGCGGAGGGATCGTGTCTGTTTCAATATAAGGTGATCCTGATGCTGAATTACGAAAATAAAATAAACAACCTTGTGGAAAAATATATGGAGGATTACAGCGGCGGCAGAACAGTTGATGAGATAAAGATGTTCGAGCACCCGAACAAAGCCGCAGTGGTCGATATCCTCGAAAAGATGAAGACCATTATTTTCCCCGGGTATTACAAGAACAAGAATTACAAGATCTATACTATCAGGAACAATACGTCTATGCTGCTTGAGGATATCATATATAACCTCATCAAGCAGATAATGATAGTACTGAAATATGTTCCGAAGTATGAAAATGCTGACAGCGAGGTCATTGAACAGGCAGCAGAGCGGATAACGTTTGAATTTCTTGATAAGGTCCCGAAGATAAGGGAATATATCGAAACGGACATTCAGGCTGCATACGACGGCGACCCCGCCGCATACAACAAGGATGAGATAATCTCGTCATATCCGGGGCTTTATGCCACATTCGTAAACCGTGTGGCTCATGAGCTTTATCTTCTCGGTGTTCCGCTCATCCCGCGCATTATGACCGAGCACGCACACAGCAGGACAGGTATAGATATCCACCCCGGGACCACTATCGGAAAATATTTCTTTATTGACCACGGCACCGGTATCGTTATCGGCGAAACTACCGTCATCGGCGACAACGTAAAGATATATCAGGGCGTTACGCTCGGAGCGCTTTCGACGCGGGGCGGTCAGAAGCTGAAAAACAAGAAACGCCATCCTACCATATCAGACAATGTTACGATCTATTCCGGAGCGTCCATCCTCGGCGGTGAAACGGTGATCGGAAAGGATGTCGTCATCGGAGGAAATGCATTCATCACGACCTCCGTTCCTGCAGGTGCGAAGGTCAGCGTAAAAAGTCAGGAGCTTATGTTCAACTACGACTCCGCTCACCCTGTTGAACGGAAGGAGATAGAACTCGGCGAGGAATGGTTCTATACAATATGAAAGGATCATCCGAAGCAGAGGGTTTCGGACAATTGTCATCCGGCTGTAAATAAAGAGGGGCTGCTTTTCCTGCGCCCCTCTTATATGATCTCTATAATTGCCTGTGTTGCAGTAAGTGTTCGTTTATCCCCAGACTTCCTCTGCGATCTCCTTTACAAGTGCAAGCTTTGCCCACTGTTCTTCTTCGGTCAGCTTGTTGCCTATCTCGCAGGAGGCAAATCCGCACTGCGGGCTGAGATAGAGCCTGTCAAGCGGGATGTATTTTTCCGCTTCGTGTATCCTTGCGATGATATCGGCTTTATTTTCAAGAACGGGAGATTTTGTCGTTATCAGTCCGAGTACGACTTTTTTATCTCCCGAAACGTATTTTAAAGGTTCAAAGCCGCCCGAACGCTCATCATCATATTCAAGATAATATGCATTGACATTTTCCTCGCCGAAAAGCTCCTTTGCAACGCTGTCATACGGTCCGCTGCTGAAATATGTTGAATGGTAATTTCCGCGGCAGATATGAGTATTTATCACAAGATCATCCGGCTTGCCTTTAAGCGCAAGATTGTTCACTCTGAGCAGCTTTGCCTTTATCGCGTCAAGATCTGCACCCTTGCCGTAGCGCTCAACGCTCCCGTTTGCAACAAGAACGCCCCATGTGCAGTCGTCCAGCTGGATATTACGGCATCCTGCTGCGTAAAGATCTGCGATGACCCTGCGGTATGCGGCTGCTATGTCGATAATAAGCTCTTCATCATCGGCATATATTTTTCTTGTGCCCTCGATGTTCTTCGGAGTGACAAACTGCTGATATGTTTGTGCAGGTGCGGGGATAGTCTGCTTTGCGACGGTGTTTTCATCCTCAAATTGCTTTACGAACCTGAAATGTTCAACGAACGGGTGATCGCCCGCCTTTAACTTTCCCGTGAGATATACATCATCAAGACGTGCAAGTTCGTCATTGAACTGAACGCCGCTGCCGGTATCCTTATGCTCTGCGCCTTCAAATCCCCACATGAAATCGAGATGCCAGAAGCTTCTGCGGAACTCACCGTCGGTTATCACATGATATCCGGCTTTTTTCTGCTTAGCTACAAGATCGCGTATGGCTTCGTCCTCTGCTGCCGTAAGCTGTCCGAGGGTGATCCTTCCTGCCTTGAATTCTTCCTTTGCCTTTTTCAGAGCGGCAGGACGCAGGAAGCTGCCTACATAGTCGTATCTGAAAGGTGTTGAGAGTTTGCTCATGATAAATTCCTCCTAATTCACATAAATCAAATATGTTTTATTGATGATATTATTATATACCGATATCCCTCAGATGTAAAATACTTTTTTTGCATTGGACTCCATAGCTTATATCTATGGCACACATATCATCATTGATTTGACATTATAGCGGGAATGATATATAATATATTTAACGGAGGGTGTAATTTTCATGACACTGCAGCAATAATTAAAATTGCCGAGTGTGATTCTATCACAACAGCGGCAAGGAAACTGTTCATAACACAGCCGAGCCTTTCAAAATCTGTCTCGGAACTTGAAAAGGAAATGGGTATAACCATCTTCAACCGCAGCACAAAGGGAGTGTATCTTTCCGAGGAAGGTACGAAATTCCTTGCATACGCGCGGCAGATAATCGAACAGACCGAGCTTCTTGAAAGCAAATATAAGACCGGTGTTTCGGTAAGCAGGGCTTTTTCTGTTTCGGCACAGCATTATGCATTTGTTGTGAATGCATTCGTTGAGCTTGTAAGGGAATACGGCAGCGACAGATACGAATTCACTCTGCGCGAACAGAAAACAGGTGAGATAATCGAGGATGTGCGTACATACCGCAGCGATATCGGGGTCTTGTTCATGAGCAGCTTCAACCGTGATGTGATCTGCAATATCCTTGCTTCGCAGGAGCTCGCTTTCACTCCGCTGTTCACCGCACACCCGCATATTTTTGTGAGCAAGACAAATCCGCTTGCGGGAAGAAATAAGGTCACGCTTGAAGATCTGAAGGATTTTCCGAGGCTCACGTATGATCAGGGGATACAGAATTCGTTCTATTACGCAGAGGAACTCCATATC
>CAMVPV010000022.1 GCA_947169455.1 uncultured Clostridia bacterium
CCTCTGGTCGGGGGATCGTTAAGGGGGTGAAGCCCCCTTAACACGCCGAAGGCGCGCAAGGCGCGCACGGCGCAAGGCGAACAAATACCCAAAAATGTCTGCCCTGCCGCACCTACGGCAAAGCAGACATCGTTGATATATTTCAGTTGTCCATAGATACGTACTTCATCGGGTCGGTATGCTGACCATCCACACGCACCTCAAAGTGGCAGTGATAGCCGTAAGCGTATCCCGTATTGCCTATGTATCCTATGACCTGTCCCTGCTGAACTTCATCCCCGACACTGACTGCCGCGCTGGACATATGTCCGTAAAGCGTTGCAATACCGTCGCCGTGGTCGATAACGACATGGATGCCGTAGCCGTTGCCCGTATTGGAAGCGGTGATAACTACGCCGCCCGCCGATGCAACGATAGGCTCGCCCTTGCAGTTGGGCTTGTTGATGTCGATACCCTTATGGAAGGAGCTCGAACCCTCTTCCTCGATATATCTTCCGCCGTAGCCGTCGGTTATGTTCCTTACGGAAGGCACAGGCCAGATAAATCCGGTATAGTCGTATGTACCGTAGCCCTTGTCGCCGTCGTAGATATCCTCATCGTCATCGAAGGTATAGGTCTTGCCCCATTCATGGTCGTTGTACGGGTCATAGAATCCGTCCGATGAACCTCCGGCGGTCGTCTCTGTTGTCTCATCCGCAGCTGTCGCCTCGGAAACAGCTGTTGTAGTTTCCGTAACAGCGGTGGTCACGGTCGTTTCGGTGTTTTCCTCTTCGATGACATCGGTGACGTCCTCGAACTCATCCTCGGTGACAGCCGTTGTTGTTACGGTGGTCACGGTATATTCAAATTCGGAGCCTGCGGGAGTTGTCTCCTCGTAGTATGTCTCCAGCTCATAGGGAGTGACCTCTGTAACTGCTGCGGTAGTCTCTGTAAGAGCCGCCTTTTCTTCTTCCTTGCGGCGCTTTTCCTCCTCAGCCTTGCGGAACTCCTCTTCCTTCTGTCTGCGGCGTTCATCGCGCTTCTTGCGGGCTTCTTCCTGCTTCTTGCGCTTTTCCGCCATTCTCTCGGCGACCTCTGCCTGCTGCTTGCGGATATGATCCTGGAGTTCTTCCTCTACGCGGGCTTCTTCCTCCTCGATCTCAACGGTGCGTTCTTCATGCGCTGCCGCCTGATTTTCATACCACACCTTTGTCTCCTCGTGATTTGCATAGGTCACGCGGAGATCATCGAGCACAGCCTGGCGCTCTGCCCTTTTCAGACCGAGCTCGGTGCGCTGTGTTTCAAGAGAGGTCTTGTCGGCGTCGAGTTCCTGCACCTTGCCGACCAGCTCGCTTATCATCTCGCTGTCGTGCTTGGATACGCGCTCAACGAATTCCATGCGCGCGAGCATATCGTAGAAGTTTGCGGAGCCCGCAATGACCTCAGCGATGCCGTCGTTGCCCGCCATATACATAGCGCGCAGACGCTCACGGAACTGTTCTATGCCGTCATCGACCTGTATCTGTTTTTCCTGTATCTTTCTGTCAAGTTCCTTCAGCTGTTCGTTGATGATATCCACCTGTCTGGAAATGTTCTCCATTTCCTCTTCCTGAACAGCCATCTTTCTGTTATAGAGTTCAAGATATTCGTCTTGTTTTTCTGCGTTGTTTACGTACTTCTGAATAGTTTCCTCCAGAGCCGCCTTTTCCTCCGCAAGCTCAGCCTGACGGATCTCAAGGGACGCTATAGGATCGACGGGGGCAGCGTCCTCCGCATATACAAACACGGGAACATTGGCTGCCAGCATAACAGCAGCTGCTGCCGCTGCAATAATTTTTGATCTCACGCTTTTTCCGCTGTATCTCATATTATTCTATTCACACCCTGAAAAACATTTTTTTATCTTGTCTGAATAAGCGGCAGAGATGAACATGATCTCATACCTTTACGTATTTTCTTGTACTTACCACTGTTCCGACCGAGCCGACGAAAGCGCCGGAGATCAGGTAACACAGTGCTACTTTAAGTGCGAGCGATGTGAACGGGATGAACCCCGTTATACCCATCGCCGACCACAGTGTGGTGTCGGTCATGAGCACCTTCACGAGCCTGTCGTAGCCGAGCCACGTCAGCAGCAGCGCGAAGCCGCCCGCGAAAAGTCCCATCAGCAGACCCTCTATGAAGAAGGGTATCTTTATGAATGTATTGGTAGCGCCCACATATTTCATGATCGCTATCTCGCGCTTACGGATATCCACGCTTGCCCTTGTGGCGTTCGATATTATAACAAGGCTCACCACAGCGAGCGCCGTGATTATGACAGCCGAAAGCACGTATATCACCGAGCGCAGCCCTGTGAGCACGCTCACGAAGTCGGTAGGCGCCTTTACCGAGTAGATGCCGTTCATGTTGTTGATGTTCATGAGCGTACTGCTCATGCGGCTGATATCCGCCACCCGCAGCCTGTATGAATCGGGCAGCGGACTGTCATCTCCGATGTAGTTGAACAGCTCCTCGGCATTTTCCATGCCTGCCTTCATGTCCTCAAATGCTTCTTCCTTTGAATAGAACGTCACCGAGCTTATGTTGTCCATAGCCTTGAGGTGTTCGCCCATCGCGTTTATCTCATCCTGCGAGAGGTTGTCCTCAAGGAAGATTATCACTTCGTTCTTCTCCTCTATGCTGCCCACGAACATATTGATATTTTCCGTGAACAACACAGAAAAGCCCACTAAAAGCATCGAAACAGTGAGGACACAGAACGATGCCAGCGACATTATCCTGTTAGTCCAGATGTTTCTGAAGCCCTGTGCGGCCAGATACGACAAACTGCTCAATCTCATTTGTTATAAGCCTTTCTTTCATATATGTTCCCCTGTTTTCATATTCTATCTCTATATCATTTATATGTGCGGGTCAGATGACATCATCGAAGGTTATCTTGCCGTCGAAGATGGATATCGTCCTTCCGCCGAATTTCTTTACGAGGTCGTGCTCATGCGTAACCATGAGAACTGTCGTCCCGCAGTCGTTTATGCCCTGCAGGAGCTGTATTATCTCTATTTTCGTCTTGGGGTCAAGGTTTCCCGTCGGCTCATCCGCTATGATGAGCTTAGGGTCGTTCACCAGCGCCCTTGCGAGAGCGACGCGCTGCTGTTCACCGCCGGAAAGCTCGGTCGGATAAGCCCTCATGCGGTCTTTCAGTCCGACAAGACCGATGACATAGGGAACTCTTTTTCTGATGTATTTCATCGGAGCGTCGATGCTCCTCAGAACGAAAGCGACGTTGTCATAGACGTTCATGGTGTTTATCAGCTTGAAGTCCTGGAAAACGAAGCCGATAGTGCGGCGCAGACGCGGAACATCGCGCTGCTTCAGCTTGCCGAGGTCGAAGCCGTTCACCTTTACGGTGCCGCTGCTTGCCGATATCTCCCTTATGAGGAGCTTTATCAGCGTACTTTTGCCTGCGCCCGACTGTCCCACGACGAATGCGAAGTCGCCGTCGTTGATGGTCAGGCTCACGTTATTGAGTGCCTCAACTCCGTTCGAGTAAGTTACCGAAACGTTTTTTAGTTCTACCATTTGATACCTCCGGAATGTATGGGTCACCCCGCCTGCCGGATCACATATTTATGCGGCTGTATATATCTGTGCCGCTATGGGTCTGCCCGTGCAGTTATCTCTGTTATGCCCCGCCGCCCCTCAGAATTTGGTCGGGTTTGCCGAGAGATACTTTCTGACCATGAGCGCTATCTTGAAGATTATCGCGTGGTCGAACTCGCGCAGGTCAAGACCTGTGAGCTTCTTTATCTTCTCAAGGCGGTAAACGAGAGTGTTTCTGTGGACAAAGAGCTTTCTCGATGTCTCGGAAACATTAAGATTATTTTCAAAGAAACGCTGTATGGTAAAGAGCGTCTCGTGGTCGAGCGATTCGATGGAGCCCCTCTTGAACACCTCCTGGAGGAATGTCTCGCAGAGGGTGGTGGGCAGGTGATATATGAGCCTTGCGATACCGAGGTTGTCGTAGGAGCAGATCACCTTGTCGGTGTCGAACACCTTGCCGACTTCGAGGGATATCTGTGCTTCCTTGAACGATCTTGCGAGATCCTTGACGCCGGTGACAACGGTGCCTATGCCGACATTGACGCGGGTATAGAACTCGCCCGAGAGGGTGTCGGAGATAGATCTTGCGAGCTTTTCAAGGTCCTTGGATTCGATATTGCTGCGTACCTCCTTGACAAGCACGATATCCGTCTCGGAAATATTGAAGACGAAGTCCTTGCTCTTGTCGGGGAAGAGGTTCTGGATAACGCTGTATGCGGAAACATCGTTGGTCGCAACTATCCTTACGAGGAAGACCACCCTGTTCACATCGGAGTTGAAGTGGAGCTCCCTTGCCTTTACGACGATATCACCGGGGAGAACGTTGTCGAGCACGACGTTCTTGATGAAGTTGTTCCTGTCGTACTTTTCATCGTAATACTGCTTTATGCTGGAAAGTGTGATAGCGAGGATATTTGCATACTTGGCTGCATTTTCGTCCGTTCCGCCGACAAACACGGCATAGTCCGGCTTTATGTGTGAGCCGAAGGGCTTGTAGGTATAGTTATCGCGCACGAAAGTATCATGTGAATCACTGAGATCAAGGGATACAAATTCATTGGTAGTACCGATCTTTGTGAGATCGCTGCACGCGATGATGGTCGCCTGTGTATCCACGACGCCGATAACGCAGTCCATCGTATCTCTCATCTGATGAATAAGTCCCTGAAACAGTCTGTTTGACATTTTATAGGTCATCCTTTCGTTATATCTGATGAGCGGAAACATCATCCGCGCACACTTTTCACAATCGCACCGCTTTAAGTTTAACACACTTTACCGAAAAAAGTGTTAATTTTTTGTGAATTGTGTCTTTGAAGGTTAATTTTTTAGTTGTTTTGCACAGAATCTCTTGAAATTATTCATAAATCACGTACTGTCGCCGTTGATGAACGCGGTTATCCTGCGTTCCTTTACCGCTGCGATGTAATCCTGCGGGGAGGTTATCCTGAAATCGGTGATTATCCCGCCCCGGCGGAACCTGTCCGAAACGCTGTGCGAATCCGAGCCGGCGGTCTGCGGCAGTCCGAACGACTCCGCGTACCACTTTGCGCGCTCGTTGTATATCTCCCTGCGGTTCGACGCATTGACCGTCTCAACGCCATCGACAGCGGGCACCAGTGTGAAGTGGTCGATATAGTCCGCCTCGCGGAAGGGATGCGCCTGTATCACCATCCCGCCGTTCTGCCGGACAAGTGCGATATAGTCCTCTATAGTAACATCCATTATCTCCGGGTGAGCGTACAGCCATTCCCTGTCAATGCCGTAGGTGAGGAAATCCGCGCGTCCGTCGCCGTATTCCACGCCGAAGAACACATCAAGACCTATCTTCCTGCCCTCTGCAAGGGCGTGCTCGTAGCCGAGGCAGTACAGATCGACCCGCTCCTTCCACGGACGATCCTTTGGTATCGAGCAGTTCCCGTTGAAGAAATGGTCGGTTATGAAGATGCCGTCGTAGCCTTCTTCCCTGAACTTTCGCGCCATTTCGGCGGCGGTGTTCTCCGCGCAGAGACTGCCCTCGGAGGTGTGTACATGGGTATCGTATCTGAACATATCACAGCTTCTTTCGGAATTATTTCTTCTTCTTTTTCTTCTGCGGGATCGTCAGCCGGAACGACTTCATCCGCGCCTTGTCCTCCGTGCTCTTTTCGTCACGGACAGGCGGCTCCGGGATATATGCCTCTGCCTCTGTGGGGAGGTCTTTCTTTTTGAGCAGGTACTCGGTGAACTCCTCGCACAGCGAATAGATCACCGCGAATATCGGAACGCCCATGAGCATCCCCGGGAAGCCGAACAGACCGCCGCCCACGATGATCGCGAACATCACCCAGAAGGCGGAAAGACCCGTGGAGTTGCCGAGTATCTTGGGGCCTATGATGTTTCCGTCAAGCTGCTGGAGCACTATTATAAGTACAACGAACACCAGCACCTTGTTGAACGGCGACGACACGAGCAGCAGCAGTGCGCTCGGAACGGCGCCGAATATGGGGCCGAAGAACGGTATCACGTTGGTGACGCCGATTATCACGCTTATCAGCAGCGCGTAATTGAGGTCAAATATCTTCATGCATATAAAGCAGAGTATCCCCACTATGATAGAGTCGATTATCTTGCCGGAGATAAATCCGCTGAACGAGCGGTTGGTGCGGCTGCACACGCTGAAGAAGCCCTTGGTGAATTTTTCGGGGAACAGCGCGCATATCGCCCTTTTTATCTGCGACTGGAACTTTTCCTTGTCGAGCAGGAAATATACCGCCGCGATTATGCCGATGAGGAAATCCTTCAGACCCGCGATGACGCTCAGTGCGCCGTCCTTTATCTTTACGGTGATATCGCCTATCTTCGGGACGAGCTCCTTCAGGTAGCCGGTGAGGGTGTCCTGTATGGTGGTGAACTGGCTGTTCATGAAGGCGAGTATATCGGGGTAATTCTTCAGCAGATCGTCAGCCATCCTTTCGAGGCTGTCCATATAGGCGGGCAGGCTGTTGAAGATGCCCATGACGCTCTCTATCAGCTGCGGAAGTATTATCGCGATGAGCGCGGATATCAGCGCAAGGAAGATCATCACCGAGAGCAGCGTGGATATCACCCTGTCGAGCTTGGGGTGGGGCTTCTTTGTCCCGGTCAGCTTTGCCGATGCCTTTTCAAGGAACATCATGACAGGGTTCAGCAGGTACGCTATGACAATTCCCCAGATAAGCGGAGCGAGCACCTTGAGTATGGTCTTCAGTGTGCCGCTTATTTCGGGAATATGCCCCAGCAGCATCCATGCCGCAAGACATATAACGAAGGTTATTACAACGTATGCGGATACGGTCGTGTATTTTGAATTCCAGTCAATTTTCATCAGATCACCTGTAAATACGCAGGAAACCGAATTTCCCGATAGACAACACAGCCTGTATCCGGCAGCATGGCGCCGCCGGACACAGTGCGTGAAGGTTTATTTATTATGCAAAGGGATTCTCGGAGGGATAGAGAACGCCGGCAGGCTGGTTGTAGCCGAAGTCCTGTACACCGAGATATCTGAGTACGGAGTAGAGTGCCTTTCCGTGGTGACCGAATACTACGCAGCCGTGGTGCGGATAGCCCTTCTCTACGAGTACATGGCGGTAGAACCTGCCCATTTCCTTGATAGCGAAGATGCCGATAGTGCCGAAGGAGCGTGTAGCAACGGGGAGTATCTCACCCTCAGCGGCGTAGGAGCGGAGCTCAGCGTCAGCTGTGGACTGGAGACGGAAGAATGTGATCTCACCGGGCTTGATATCGCCTTCGAGGGTACCTCTTGTGATATCGGGCTCAACATCGGGCTCGAGGCCGCGGTGCATGATGAGCTGATACTTCATGACGGGGCTGTTCAGGATGCAGGCGGAGCCGTTGCCGCAGTGGAAGCCCATGAAGGTATCCTTCTGTGTATAGTCGAACTTGCCCTGGATATCCTCTCTGTAGATATCGCCGGGAACGGTGTTGTTGATGTCGAGCAGTGTAACGATCTCGTCGGATACGCACTGACCGATATATTCACTGAGAACGCCGTAGATATCAACTTCGCAGGATACGGGGATGCCTCTTGCGGCAAGTCTGCCGTTTACATAGCAGGGAACGAACTTGAACTGTGTCTGGAAGGAAGGCCAGCACTTGTTTGCGAATACGACGAACTCTCTCTCGCCCTTGTGAGCTTCCATCCAGTCAAGCAGAGTGAGCTCATACTGAGCAAGTCTGGGGAGTATGCCTGCCATCTTGTTGCCGTCGCCGAGTTCCTTTTCCATATCAGCGATAACATCGGGGATCCTCGGGTCGTCCTTATGATCGTTGTATGCAGCGAACAGGTCGAGCTCGGAGTTTTCTTCGATCTCCACGCCGAGATCGTACAGTCTTGCGATAGGCGCATTGCACGCGAGGAAGTCCTGCGGGCGGGGGCCGAAGGATATGATCTTCAGGTTCCTGAGAGCAACGATGGTGCGTGCTACGGGGATGAACTCCTTGATCATGTCAGCGATCTCGGGAGCTGTTCCTACGGGATATTCGGGGATATAAGCCTTTACTCCGCGGAGTTTGAGGTTATAGCTTGCGTTGAGCATACCGCAGTAAGCGTCGCCTCTGTTGTTTACGAGTTCCTTTCCGCAGTCATCCTCGGCAGCGGCTACGAACATGGAGGGTCCGCAGAAATATTTTGCGAGCAGTGTCTCGGGTGTCTCGGGGCCGAAGTTTCCGAGATATACTACGAGGGCATTGATGCCGTTCTTCTTGAGGTCTTCAAGAGCAGCGCGCATATCCTTCTCACTCTCGATGGTGACAGGACATTCATAGATCTCAGTACCTGCCTCCTTGCAGGCCTTTACTACTGCGGCGCGTCTTCCCTCGGAAAGCGAAGCAGGGAAACAATCTCTGCTTACGGCGCAGATACCGAGCTTAACTTCAGGCATATTGGTCATAACAGCAACTCCTTCAAAAAAGTTATTTTTATAATACGGGGATACGCAGAGCCTTCATTTCCGCGGCTCCCCGATTTATACATCATTTATCCTTGTCCTTATCCTTGTCCTTGTCCTTCTTGGCGTCCTTGTCGTCCTCGGCAGAACCGGCGGCTATCGGAACGGCTGCCTTGTTCGCGAGTTCCTTGACGGTTATAGAATAGTGTGTGCCGTAGTAGGCATCGACGCCCTCAACGGTATCATAGGTCAGCGTCATATCTATATATACAACAAAGCTCGACAGCGGGAGCTCGGTATGCTGGACAAGGCTCACATCGACGCCCTCGGTGCCGGTCTGTGTGGTGGTAAAGTCAGAATTGTACTTCCTGCGCAGTTCATTGACCTTATCATCATAATACTTCTGTGCGACATCGCGGTCGATGAGACAGGTGACTTCCTCGGTGTAGGAGGTGAGGTAATCCTCGTTGTCCTTGTCGTTATGCTTGAACTCGTAGGTTATCACGGAATCATCGCAGTAGCTGAACCCCTGGTCGGCGGGTATCACCTGGCGGAGTTCCATGAGGTCGGTATCGGGGTTGATGCACCAGAGCACGGTATCGCTCTCGTAGTACATCTCCTTCTGATTATTTATTGAAAGGACCTTTTTTTGCGGCATACCGAGCTTTATCTTTGAAAGCACGCCCGAATATCCGCCTTCTTCCTCGGCGGCGTCCTTATCCTTTCCGCAGCCCGCAAGGGAGAAAGCTGTCATGAGCACTGCGAGCAGCACCGCAGCAGTTCTCATGAAGCGGTTCTTTTTAAGAATGTCCAATGAAGTTCCCTCCAAAAATGTTGTAAACTTATCCGCGCGGCGGCGGAAAATCATGTCTGTGAAAAGTATAAAACACTCATAAATAAATAATACCTCATTTTATCGGAATTGTCAATAGATAACACATCAAAAGCGCAAAAATCGATATAAACAAATTGTGAACGGGGTTATCCGGTCGGGGGTTTCTTATATCGTTACCGTAAAATCGCTGTTCTGCGCTGCCTTTTTCTTGTTTCGGCTGCTCTATATTTGCTTTTCCTCTCATCCTTTTTTCTTGTTTCGGCAGCTTTATGATTGTTTTTCCTCGCAGCCTCGCCTATGTTTGGGTG
>CAMVPV010000023.1 GCA_947169455.1 uncultured Clostridia bacterium
TAATTGACGATCGACGATCATTTCCGGCTTTTTGTTCGTACTATGAACAGCAGATTTATAATTGTATTCTAATCTTTGTATAATCTTTGTAAAATGGTTTTTGTCCGGTATATATAGTATAATTGATATCACATGAAGATCATCTATAAAACGGGAGGAAAACATGGATATGGACACAAATACTGCTTCAGCCGCAGTCACCGGAACAGACGGCTCACAGCTCAACACAGCGGCAAAATGGAAAAGGATACTCTGCATCGTACTGCTGTTCTTCTATTTCAGCGCACTGCCCGTGCCGGGTCTGGGTACGATATGCACCCTTGCCGATCTCGCACTGGTAGTGATCATGATTCCCGACATCTTCCGCGATGCGAAAAAGCTCGGGAGCAGCAAGAAAAACCTGCTGTTCATGCCGCTCGGCGCAGCCGCCGTGATAGGCTTGCAGGGCATACTGTGGGACAATATCGCAGTGAATCTGATCATCCTCAAACTGGGCATCCCCGTGAACAATGCCAATAATGAAAAGGTCACCGGAATGGTCATGGCGTCGATAGTGTTCATGGGACTGATAGTCTGTGTGTATGGTCCCGTGCTGGAGGAAGTGCTTTACAGATACACGGCGTTCGGTCTGCTTTACGAAAAGAACCGCTTTGCGGCGTATGCCGTTTCAGCATTGCTGTTCGGCATACAGCACGTCGCAGAAGCGGGCATATGGGGCGGCGATGTCATTCAGTTCATCAATATGCCGGGCTACATTATCGCCGGACTGATACTCGGTTTTCTGTTCGCAAAGACAAAGAATATCTGTGTGCCGATAGGAGCGCACATACTTGTAAATTCATTCGGTCTGGTGATGATGCTGATAAATATGTGACTCTGTCGGGTATGATCAGCACGATCTAATTAAACATCTGAAAATTACACGGAGGTAATATCCATGAGATTAAGACCATATATCCATGAGGCGGATTTTGACGCCGTAAAGGATTGGATGAACGACGAACGCATCCACGCGATGTGGTGTGCGGGACATATGAAATATCCCCTTGAAAAGGATGACTTCGGCAGTAAACTGTTCGATTTCTTCAAGAATAAGGGCGACTGCCCGTTCGTGGCGCTCACCGATGACGGAAAACCGGTCGGTTTCGTATGCACCTCGCTGGATTACGAAAGCAATGAAGCGATGCTCGCATTCGTGATGATAGACCCGGCACAGCGCGGAAAAGGGTTCGGTAAAGAAATGGTGCTGCTCGCCGCGAAGTACTGCTTTGAGATCATGAAAGCGGACGCCGTTCAGCTGAACGTATTCTCGTCAAATCCCGCCGCAAGAGGATGCTATTCCCGCGCGGGCTTATCCGAAAGGAAGATCACCGAAAATGCTTTTGAGTACAGCGGTGAAAAATGGGACAGGATAAATATGGTACTGAGAAAGTAGATCGGGCTCATATATGAAAAACAGGGGGATGTGATGAAATACCACATCCC
This sequence comes from uncultured Clostridia bacterium, assembly GCA_947169455.1. The sequence continues at coordinate 1,486 of CAMVPV010000023.1, forward strand.
CCCTCTTGCAGAGTGTTCTATTTACTTATAAAACTCATCAGCTTTCAGAATACTGCGGGCAATTATATCAACCGTGTCCGCTTGATACATATCCTGTGCAGGTGAAATCGACCGTAAGGATATCTTTCTCGGTTATCTCTGTCCATTTTCCGTCGATAAGCAGGCTTACGGCGTACTTGTAGGTGCCGTATTTACCGGGAGCGAACCAGAAGCCGTACTTCTGGGGCGAGGTAACGACGAGCTCAAACGTGCCGTCCGGCTTGATCTCGTAGAGTCTGTATCTCTTTGCTATCCTTACCCTGTTCCACTTTACGTGGATGACATCGTGCTCTGTTATCTCTGCGCGGAGATCGAGCTGTGAGCGGTAATTATCTCCGGCGCCGTCTTCTCCGGAGTTCGAGGCTTCGGGTGTATCGGCATCTTCAACATCCTCCGTCTCCTTGATGTTCTCTATGTTCGGAGCAACATATTCCTTGTCAGCGAGCAGGTCAAGTGATTCTGCAACAGCAGGATCCTTCTCCTCTTTTCTCTTGGCTTCTTCGGCTTCTTCTGCTGCTTCTGCGGCAGACTTGAAATGTGCCTTAACATTTTCGGCGCCTTCCAGGGTGATGCTTCTTCCGGAGGCTTCATATTCCTGATCGCCGAACGAGTATGTCCATTTCTCAAAGTAATAGCCGGGGTTTGCATTGGCGGTATATATTGTGCCGTCCCCTACTGCATTGAAGAATATGCTGCCCGAGCCGGCGGGAGTGACCGATGCCGAGGAGGGCTTCTTCTTCTGTCTGAGGGTCATGAAGGTGCCGACCGATTCACTGTAACAGCACTCTATAACTTCGTAATCTGTACCGGGCTCCGGCTTATATGCGTCGCCCGCCTGAACAACTATCGGGTATGCATCCATTGCGGCGCCCGTACCATCATCTATCCTTATGCGCAGGGATACTCCCCTGTCATTGTAAACGGAAATACCTTCGTCGCCGCTGATGAGCACATCACCCTGAGCGACCGAGCTGATATACGTATCAGCTCTGAGTTCAGCCGCGCTTACTGCAATGTGTGTCCCGGGGATAACAGCACCGCCCGAAACAGCAGGCACACCGGCAGCTATGACCATCAGAGACAGCCCTGCCGCAAGAGTTTTTCGGAGTCGTCCTTTCATTTTTACCATATCCTTTCTTTGTTTCAAAAAAGCACACTGCGGCGTTCATACGCACAGAGAACGCTTTTTTACTGATATTCTACCCGGCAGGCAGCAGCCTGTTATCTTTGTCCATGACTGCGATCTGCCTAAATGTTACATAATGATTACAAATGATTACGTACCATCATTAGTATTGTAACATATCGTTTCTGCTTTGTCAAGAGATTTTTTAATTTTGTAACTATTGTACAAAACAGGTCTGTGTTATTGGACGGATCCTTTGAGTGCACGGCAGTTCATTCCGGGACAGCGCGCAGTTTTTAATTGAATTCTAATCTATGTCAAATTGTTTTTATTCTGTGTATATTGTATAATAAAATTACAGGAACGGCGTAGAAAGGGGGCGGAAAAAATGAGGACAAACAATTCATACAGCCGGCATTTTCTTTCTGCTTTGCTCTTTATAGTGGTCGGTCTTGTGCTGCTGTTTTTCTTTTTCCGCGATATCGACAGCTGGAAGATACTGTGTCCCGAACCCGTTAACGTTCAGGCGACCGTTATCCGCAGCGAGAAGCACACCGGCAGATCAGGCACGGCGACATACATCCCTTGTGTCAGGTTTGAACTGGACGGCAGAGAATATTATGTACAGCTCGGCAATTCATTTAAATACAGATACCGTTTTCCCGTTGCCGAAGGCACTCTGATGACGATATCGGTCAACAGCAGAAGACCGCGGGTCGTGCTGAAATCTCCCGATCTCATGAGCTTTATTTTCGGCACGGGGTCACTGGTGATGCTGTTATCCGGCGGGATACTGATAATATGTCTGATGAACGGGAAGATCATCGCAGAGGACAGCCCCGCCGATGAGATGCTTCAGCACTGAGAATACGATAAACCAAAAAGAAAGAGAGGTACCGATAATGAAAAAAGCTGTGAAAAAGAAGAACTATGTAATAGGCTTGGCAATGTTCGCGCTCGGGATCATGTTGGTACTGTATCTTTTCCGCGACATTGACAGCTGGAAATCCCTCTGCCCCGCGCCCGTCACCGTACAGGCAGTGGTCTCGGGAAATTCTCATCAGAGCGATTCGTATTACCCCTATGTGAGATTTGAGCTGGATGACAAGGAGTACGAGGTACTGCTCGACAATTCCTACGACACGAGGTACAGCTCCCCCGTTGCCGAAGGCACTCTGATGACGATATCGGTCAACAGCAGAAGACCGGATGTCGTACTGAAATCACCCGATGCGATCTCGTTCGTTGTCGGAATGTTGGCATTTGTGGTCTCATCGCTTGGCTTTGCCATAGTACTCGATGCGCGCGGCGTCGATACGGAAATAAACAAACTTATCTCATACAGCAGCGGCTGTGACGGCTATGATACAGATCATCTCCGCCGTGAATAAAACAAAAAAAATATTGATCCTATGGGGGAATAACTATGAGAAACAAAACTTCGATCAGCACGAAAAAGGCTGCATATATAATGATAGCGGTCGGCATATTATTTCTGTCCGGTCTTTTTGATGATATCAACAGATGGGAGATACTCTGCCCGGAATCTGTCACGGTACAGGGAGTTGTTACGGGTAACAAGAAGACAAACACAAAAAGTGTACATAAATATTATCCCGAGGTAAGCTTTGAACTGGACGGCAGGACGTATGATGTACGGCTGTCATCCTCCCAGGGCTACGGTTCATCAAGTCCCTATACCGTCGGAGAGCAGCTGACTTTAAGGGTGAACAGAAGAGATCCGAAGAAAGTGCTGTCAAGCCCGGGCGTCAAGACCTGCGTTTGCTTTGTGCTGACATTCTTGCCGCTCACGCTCGGGATACTCTCTCTCCGCTCGGAAAACGGCGGAAAGCTTTTCCGCGATAAAAAAGAGGACGAGCCCGTGTTCTTCATGAAGGAATGATGCGGGATATCCCGCAGACCATACAAAACTGAAATGAGCGTGGCAGATATGAAAAATATCCTGCTCCGCCGTGAATAAAACAAAAAAGAAATATCGGATCCTATGGGGGAACAGCTATGAGAAACAGAACTGCGATCAGCACGAAAAAGGCTGCATATATAATGATAGCGGTCGGCATATTATTTCTGTTCGGCTTATTTGATGATATCAACAAGTGGGAGATATTCTGCCCGGAACCGGTAACGGTACAGGGCGTTGTAACGGATAACCGGCAGACAAGCACAAAAAGAGGATATATATATTATCCCGAAGTAAGATTTGAACTGGACGGCAGGACGTATGATGTACGGCTGTCATCCTACCTGGACTACGGTTCATCAAGTCCCTATACCGTCGGAAAACAGCTGACCTTCAGGGTGAACAGAAGAGATCCGAAGAAAGTGCTGTCAGACCCGGGCGTTATGACATACGTTTTCGGTGCGCTGACATTCTTCATGTTCACATTCGGCATAATCGCTCTCCGCTCGGAAAACGGCGGAAAGCTTTTCCGCGATAAAAAAGAGGACGAGCCCGTGTTCTTCATGAAGGAATGATGCGGGATATCCCGCAGACCATACAAAACTGAAAGGAGCGTGGCAGATATGAAAAATATCCTGCGCGGGAAAAAAATATCGGTCGGAGCGGTCATCACAGCGTTGGGAGTGATTTTCCTGCTGGTATTCTTTGCTGATATAAACAGCTGGAAGATATTCTGCCCCGAGCCCATCACAGTACAGGGCACAGTCACCCGCAACAGGGCGGGCTTGGGACGCACCGGCATCATATATCACCCTTATGTGAAGTTTGAATTTGAAGGCAAGGAATATGAAGTGCTTATCAATGATACGCTTAACTATCTGTATTCCTGCCCCGTTGCCGAAGGCACACAGCTTATGGTAACGGTAGATGGCAGCGACCCCGGACGTGCTCTCAGTTCGCCCGGCGTTAGGACTTACATTTTCGGCGCTGTCGCGCTGTTCATGTGTGCGCTCGGCGAAACGGTCCTGTGGGAGGAACACGGCGGTAAGAAGCATCTTCTGAACGAAAGATACATCGAGCAGCCGGTATTGTCTGTCGGTGCCAGAAAAAGATGAGCAGATATCCGCACAGCCGCAAATGAAGCGGTTTCATCGGAAAAGAGAAAAAGTAAAAAAATGATCTCCCGGAGACAGTTGCTCTTCCGGGAGATCTTTTTTGCTGTATTATGCATCATTCCGAAAGGAATGCGCTGAATGCCTTGTAGGTCATATAGACATCGAACTTGGATACCATCTCAAACGGCGCGTGCATGGAGAGCACAGGAACACCGACGTCGATAGTATCAACATCGAGATTTGCGATATACGCAGCGACCGTTCCGCCGCCGCCGCCATCGACCTTTCCGAGCTCGCCTGTCTGCCATACGACATCATTGCCGTCAAGCATCAAGCGTACACGTCCCATGAATTCCACAGAAGCGTCCGAGGTGCCGGATTTTCCGCGCGCACCGGTGAATTTCGTGATGCATACGCCGTAGTTGATGTACGCGCAGTTGCGTCTTTCGGTAACATCGGGGAAGGTGGGGTCGAATGCTGCGTTCACATCGGCGGAAAGGCACTCGGATGCAGAAAGCACCGTCCTGCCGTCCTTGCCGAAGCACTCCGCAAGGTCGTATATGAAATATTTCAGATAGGCGGAACGCAGTCCGGTATTGCCGTCGCTGCCCGTTTCCTCCTTGTCGGTGAGCACAGCCACCGCTGTCTTTGCAGGCTTCTTGCATTCAAGCACAGCGGCAAGCTCAGTGTATGCGCATACCCTGTCGTCATGTCCGTATGAACCCACAAGGCTGCGGTCAAATCCGACGTCACGCGCCTTGAACGCGGGAACTGCCTCCAGCTCGGCGGAAACGAAGTCGTGCTCGGTGATGCCGTACTTCTCGTTGAGTATCGCCATGATATTGAGCTTTACCTTGTCGCTTATCTCATCATCGCGGTAAGGAACGGAACCTATCATGATATTGAGCTCCTCGCCCTTGATGAGCTCCGCGGGGGTGCGCTTCATCTGCTCGCCCGCAAGGTGAGGGAGCAGGTCGGTTATGCAGAAAACGGGGTCGCCGTCGTCCTCGCCTATCTTCACGGTCACCTTAGTGCCGTCCGCCTTTACTATAACGCCGTGCAGCGAGAGCGGTATGGTCGCCCACTGATACTTCTTGATGCCGCCGTAATAGTGCGTCTTGAAGTAAGCTGTCTCGTTATCCTCATAGAGCGGGTGCTGCTTGAGGTCAAGGCGGGGTGAATCTATATGCGCAGCCGCGATGTGTACGCCCTTTTCGATGGGCTCCTTGCCTATCACAGCGAATATTATCGCCTTTTCCCTGTTGCGGAGATAGACCTTGTCGCCCGCTTTCAGCTTCATGCCCTTGACGAACGGCACAAATCCCTTTGCCTTTGCCTTTTCCTCAGCATACTGCGATGCCTCGCGCTCGGTCTTGGATGCATCGAGGAACTTCTTGTAATCCTCACAGAACTTCATGCTCTCGCCGAGGATCTTTTCATCGGTGCGGAGGATGCCGTTCTTCCTTTTTTCGAACGGCTGCAGTTTTCGCAGAGCTTTTCCTGCAGAAGCTTTGCTTCGGATCTCTTTTCTTTAGCCATTATGATCGTCCTTTCGTATATTGTTCCGGGTAACGCCGCCGCCCGTGAGCGGCAGCATTTCCGGTCAGTCCGTGTAGAGTGAGGTATATTTGCCGTAGGCGTCCATCACCTTGCTGACGTAGAACTTCGTCACATCGGAGGGCATATCGTCGAGGGTCTTTCCGTCGGTGCTGTACCGCGTATCGGCGAGCCACTTGTTCACGTTGCCGCGCCCCGTGTGATATGCGGCGGCGGCAGTCTCCTCGCTGCCGTACTCCTCGCACAGCAGCTTCAGCAGATATGTGCCGTACATGATGTTCGTCTCGGGGTCGTACAGGTCACTGTATTCGGAAGGGTCTGTCCTTCCCTCGTCCTCCTTCATGCGGTACTTTACCCAGTCGTAGCTGTCCTCCATGAGCTGCATCAGCCCGCGCGCACCCACATCCGATTGCGCCTGCGGGTCAAAGCCGCTCTCCGTCCGTATCACCGCATAGACGAAATATTTGTCCAGTCCGTTCAGCGCGGCATATTTATCCACAAATTCGGAATACTTCACAGGGTACAGCAGCTTCTGCACTGCGGGCGTCCTGAATATTATCCCGCACGCGAACACAGCGGTCACGATGAACGCCGTAAAGAACGCAAGCGCACTGCGCCGCTTTTTAGCTTTCTTTCTACTCATTCTGAAAACGCTCCGTTATCATCCTTATGATATCTTCTGTTCTTGCGGCAAGCTCCTCTTCCGTGCCGCCGTTCTCTATTATATAATCGGAATTTGCGCGGAAAAATCCCGTGCTGCGCTGATTTTCAAAGCGCCGCCGCACCTGCTCGGCAGATATGCCGTCCCGCTGTATTATCCTTTCACGGCGGACAGCTTCATCCGCAACGACCGCAGCTATGCAGCTGCACAGCTTTTCCTCGCCTGCCTCAAACAGCGTAGGCGCATCGAGCAGTAAATATTTTTCACCGCGCCTGCGGGATTCTTCTATCATTTCTTCCACGCGGCGGTTGATGTGCGGGTAGGTTATTCTTTCAAGATCGTTCAGCGCTGCCTTATCGGAAAAGACCAGCCCCGCGAGCTTTCTGCGGTCGAGTGTGCCGTCCGGCAGCAGATACTCCTCACCGAACCGCGCAGCAGTTTCGGCGAGACAGTCGCTCCCCTTCCGCATGACCTCGCGCGCTACCTTATCGGCGTCTATCACCGCAAAGCCGTGCTCTGCGAATATCTTTCCCGCGGCGGTCTTTCCGGCGCCGCTCTGTCCGGTAAGTCCGACGACGATCATATATATATCTCCCGGAACGCAGCCGCACGCAGAAGGCGGTTATAGACCGCAAGACCAACACCTTTCTTGTCGGGCGTCCTCACGAACACCTTATCCGCACCGATATCGTCCGCTTCGCGCAGAGCCGCGAAGATTGCCCGCGCGTTCTCCTCGGCGGTGTCACCGCAGGAAATATATCTGAACGGGAAATCCGCCGTATCGCGCTCAAAGATTATCGAGCAGGAATCATCGCCGCCGTGTTCCCTTACATATCCGATAAACCCGTCAAGCGTGCCGTTCAGCATGAACACCTCCGCTTTCGGGGAATAATGCTTGTATTTCATACCCGGAGAAAGCACCTTTTCGCCCTCGGCTATCTCCTCGGTGATGCCCCTTGCGAGCACGACCCCGAACCCCGCTCCCGCGATATCCTCGGGAGAAACGAAACCGGGGCGGAGTATCTTCACCCTGCCGCCGTCAAAGCACAGCACGGTCGATTCCACACCGACGCTGCACTGTCCGCCGTCGATAACTGCATCTATCCTGCCGTTCATATCGTTCATTACGTGCCTTGCGGAAGTGGGGCTCGGGCTGCCGGAAATATTTGCGGAGGGCGCTGCGAGAGCCGTTCCGCTCGCCTTTATGAGCGCCTGCGCCGCCCTGTGCGCGGGGAACCTTATCCCTGCAGTATCGAGCCCGCCGCTCGTGATATCGGGTATCACGGGGGATTTTTTCAGCACCATCGGCATGGGACCCGGCCAGAATATCTCCGCGAGGCGGTAAGCTTCGTCGGGGATATCGACGGCGTATTTTCCGAGGTCAGCGATATCTGCGATATGTACTATCAGCGGATTGTCGGCGGGGCGTCCCTTTGCGCGGAAGATGCCCGCGACCGCATCCTCGTCCAGCGCATCGGCGGCGAGCCCGTACACTGTCTCGGTGGGCACCCCCACGATACCGCCGCGCTTTATTATCTCAGCCGCAGCGCTCATGACCTTTTCCATCTGCATAGCTTCTTTACCGAATTCATGTTTCTCGACTTCGGTCTTACCGCTGAACATATCCGTAAGGCTTGCTTTTTCAGGTGCATAATTATCGATGATTTCAAG
>CAMVPV010000024.1 GCA_947169455.1 uncultured Clostridia bacterium
ATATCGTTCTTTTCGGGCATCTTTTTCAGATAGGAGATGCATCTTGTGAACCATGCGGACAGCTTTACGCCCATATTGAACAGCTTGGAATCGCTCTCGGTGCTTTCGGAGAGCATATCCCTGAACGCCTTCTGGGCGGCGCGGGTGCGCAAATCGTCGCCATCGACCTTTATCCTGGCGCACAGTCCGCTTATTATCTTATCGCGCGCGGAGCGATCTATCGAGGTATAGCCGGAAGTCTCCTGCGGCGCGGGGTTATCGAACTCGGTAACTTTGAGCAGTACGGGCTTTGCAGACTTTACGAGCTCCTCGCGCATCTCGAACAGGAAATTGTTGTAGGTATCGTCGTCGTCATAGCCGATGACTGCTGCGCAGAACACAGGTATCATCTGATCCTTGCCGAAATGCCCGCCCCGTGAATCGAGTCTTTTTTCGTGGCTTTCGAGCAGATCCTGTGTAAGCGTGGAAAGATCTGCCGTTACCGTACACACGAGTTTGTTTTCTGTTGAAAATCCTTCAAATCTCATTGATCTGTGAACACCACCTGTTAAACACGCTGATTATATTATACTATAATTTATTAGGATTGTCAAGAACTATTCACATATTGTTTCACGCCATACGCATGAGTGCAATTATATTGCAAAATCGGTATATCAATTCTTTGTAACCGAAATGCAGCAGTTAGAAGGGGACGCCCTCTATCGCAGGGCGTCCCATATCACCCCATACTTGCGGAGCTCTTTATATAGGAAAATTCTGCCCCCAATCAACAGTATCTCCGAAAACTTTATTCGCGGCTTACGCCGCGTGTAACTGCTTTGTAACTCATGCGTTTGGTCTGCATATTGTTTTTTGATCTGCGGGCGGCATTTACAGAAAGACCGCGCCTGCCGGATGACAAACGCGGTCATTGTTTTGTATCGCTGTTGTATGGTGACAGGGCATCATTCTGCGGGATGTTCGCCGCTGTTTTTGGCTGAACGCTCGCTGATGATGATATTGCAAGCCTTTTCGAGAGCGGTCTCAAGGTCGTTTCTTTCGGAGCATTCCGTTTCGACGATGCCTATCGAAACGCTGAATTCATACGGCTTCAGCTTCGACTTGTTGAAGTCGGCAACGAATCTGTCCTTTCTCCTTATAACATCATCGAGAGATATTATCTGGGACTTGTTTATTATCAGCGCGAACTCGCCGCCGCCCATCCTTCCTATCACGGCGCCCTTGCCGAAAGCGTGGCGCAGGCAGTCGGAGGAAAGCTTTATGGTGAAGTCGCCCTCGATATGTCCGTGGAACTCATTTACATGGCGCAGGTTATCGGTATCGAGGTAGCATATAACGTAAGAATTCTCCTCGGAGGCATACTTTTCGATGAGCTCCTCGGCTGCTGCATAGAAGCCGCGGCGGTTATACACACGGGTGAGCTCATCTATGCGGGTCTCGCTTTCAAGTGCGGTGTTCTTGGTGTTGACATCGGAGAGCAGATTGTTGAGGTTTTTGAGGATGTCGAGCGTTCTCACCGCCGAGCTGAGCTGATAGGTTATGAGCTCTATCTCATCGAACAGACCCACGTCCTCGGGCTCGAACAGTGCAAATCCGTAATGGGTGGCTGCCGTGTAGAGCACCGTTCCGATAAGTATGCGCGGTCTGTCGTTTACGAGATACGCATTTTTGAACATCTCTTTCATGGTGACCTGCTGCTCCGCTTCGGGTACGCTCTTTGCATCGGAACCGTAGCAGTAGGATTTGAACAGCCAGTTTATATCATCGGGGAACTCAAAGCCGCAGTTATGTATAACGGGCTTTTCCATTATATACAGATAGCTCGTGAGCGAGCCGATATTGCACAGGCGCTTGAGTATATCCGCATAGCTCTCGCGGAGGTTTACGCCGAACATCAGCGAATCGCGTATGAACGAATTTTCAAGGTGCGAACGGTCGGTCGATTTCGGGTTGACGGCAGCGAGCCTTTTCTTCATGCTGACATTGAAGCGGTTGTACAGCTCATGCACAGCGCCGATATTTTCCTTGCGGCAGTTGCGTATCAGCCATATATATGCGCTCTCATGCACGGCGTACAGCTTTGCTGTGCCGCTGAGCAGTTGCCAGTTCGATGCAAGTATCCCGCGGACGGTATCCATTACGTGCTGCTTTGCGGCGTCATCAACGACGTTCTGTATGTAGTGCCTGTCGAGAGTATCTATGAGGTTCGAGAGCGTAGAGCCGAGCTGCTGCTGTTCCTCCTCATCGGGCGAGAGCATGGACAGGTAGGATTTGATATTTTCCTTTATGGTGTCGGTATCGCCGGAGAAAAGGAGCTCGGGCGTTTTAAGGAAGCGTATATCCGCAAATGCGGAATGACGCGGCATGAACTCGGTCTTTATGGTACTGTCGAGGTCAAGCTCATTGTTCAGATAATGGATGGCTTTTTCCACGGCACGGCGTCCCATAAGGCGGACGTCAGCCTTTACGGTCGCAAGGGGAGGATCGAGGCGCTTTGCAAAGGGCTGGTCGTCAAATCCGACTACCGCAACGCCCTTGCCCACAGCGATGCCGCGGTCTTCAAGGACTTCATACATCACCGAAGCGATGACGTCATTTGCGCATACGACAGCGTCGAGCTCCGGGTTCTCATCGATGAGCTTTTCGGCATCGGCTCTGCATCCGTATGAAACGTCGCAGTTGCGCACGTATGTGCCCCTGAATTCAAGCCCGCACTCGGCAACAGCATTGCGGTAAGCATTGCAGCGCTCGAAGCAGTCGGAATTGCCGGGGTTGCCCGCAAGCATACCGATATGCTTTCTGCCCTGTTCAGCGAGATACTTCACGGCATCGGTTATGCCGGAGGCGTTGTCGAACGCGAGGCAGCGGAACCCCTCTATCTTCTCGGCGGCGCAGAGAACAGGAGTCCCTTTGAAGCGTTCAAGGAACTTTCTTATCTCGTCGCGGTTATATGCATATGCGATAGTTCCCGCGGCTGCTATTATGTAATCGAAATGACCCCTTGCGGCGTAATCGAAGAGTACGTTGTACTGATACTCATAGTGCATATCAAGGCTGTCGTTCAGTTCCTGTATACCGATATATCTGCCGGGGAGTACGGTAAGGTTGACATCAAGTTCTTTTGCCGCCGCCATTGCGCCGATAGTGAATTCACGGCTGAAGTAATCGGTTATCTTTGCGGCGAGAAGACATATATTGAATCGTTCTTTGCTCATTGATAAAACTCCTCTGTGCAGTGGTCATGTAAGAATAAAATACTGCTCACAAGTATTATAACATATAATATTTCAAAATACAATATATTTTGTACATTTTCTCGGATTTTAATAGTTTACGCTCCTGTTTTTATAATTAATGCATAAAAGCGGGCATTGCACGCCGTCGTGCCTGCGTTCCGGCGTGTGATCCGTTTGCGGGAAAGCATATTTTTGCGGCAAATGCGGATGCCGCCGTATTGCCGGAAAACAGCAGCGGCGCGGGACAGACATCGGGTCGCCGCGCCCTGTTGACAAACAGGATGTGATGATGTATAATTAAAGTCGGGTCAATATGACCTGCGGGTCAATATGACCGTCGGGTCGATCCGACCCGCAAGATTATCCTGAAAGGAAAGATCTGTTTATGAAAAAAAGAATATCAAAGATCATAATAAGCACCGTGCTGACCGCCGCGATAGCGTTTTCCACAGGCACGGCGGCGCTGTCCGTTTCCGCAAAGTGGTACAAGAATTCCTCCGGATACAGCTACCGCGATGAGAACGGCGAGCTCCTCACCGGCTGGCAGACCATAAAGGACAAGAAGTACTGCTTCCGCAAGGACGGCTATGCATATATGGGCATGAGAAAGCTCAACGGGTACTACTATTACTTCGACCCCGAGGATAAGGGAGCGGCAGCAGTCGGCTGGCAGTACATCGACGGGATAAACTACTATTTCCACGAGAACGGCAAGGGCGCGTCCGGCTTTACCGAGATAGACGGCGATACCTACTTCTTTGACCCGAACAAGAAGGGACAGCTTTCCGTCGGATTTATGAATATTGACGGCGGGATGTACTACTTCAAGGATGACGGCGTAATGATGAAAAACGGCTGGTATTTCGATATCGGCAATGAGAAGAGCGGCGAAAAGAAACTGTACTATGTCGAGCCCTCCGGCAAGATAGCCGTGGGCAGTGTGACGATAAACGGCAAGCAGTACTCCTTTGACAATAACGGCGTGTATCAGTCGGGCGGAACGCCTTACGCAAATTCCTTCATGCTCGGAAAGGCTGAAATGGGGATGAGCACCGAACAGGCACAGCAGAGCCTCGGGCTGACCGTTTCCGATACAAAGAGGATACAGGTGAACGAGAACACATACAGCGTATCTGTAATGAAGACCGAAGGGAAATTCCTTGACACGAGGAAGTGCTTCTACAGCTACGTTTTCATTGAAGACAAGCTCGCAGGCGTGATAGTATGCTGCAAGAGGAGCGTGAGAGACGCTCTCCGCGACTGGGATGCCGCCGCGACCGAGAACTATTTCACCAGGACAGTTTCAAAAGAGGACAAGACCGAGATAAAGATATACTCGGACAGCAGGAACATCGACCCGAGCCGTGCATTCCTGTTTGAATACGGCGGAGATGCATACTTCTTCATCACCGATGCCGACAGCGCGGAGCTGTTCAATTCAGTAAAATCGAACTTTATGTAATACAGGAGATGTTTGCCATCGCAAAGAATGAACGCAGCGGCTATGCCAGAGCACGCGCGGCGGTGCTTGTCATCACGGTCATCGCCGATGTGATATGCTCGCTGTTTCTCAATGTTATGGGCGGTATAGGTCTTGCGCTGAACAATTACCAGAAGGCGGGGTATTCGCTGATAGCGTCTGCCGCTGTGCTTACGCTGGCGATAATTTTCCTGCGGCGGGGCGGTATGGTGATACCCTCGGTGCTGTGTGCAGCCGGAACGGCGCTGTACATCTACCCGATAAGGGTGCTGGATTCCATCCCGCACACGCTCATCCCGAAGCAGAACATCGAGCCGCTGATGCAGAGGATATATCCGGCGGTGTCGGTAACAGTACTGCTTGTGATAATGATAGTATTCAACTATTTTTCCGATGAGCAGATAAATAAGCGTGAAGCAAGGCGGCGTGCGAAGTATGAGCGCGAGGACAGGAAGCTCCGCAATGACGAGAAGATCATCTGACCGTTCAGCCCGCACACGGGATATATTCGCTGAAAGAAGCGCCGGATGATGATATCGGGCGGGGACGGGCAACTGACCTGCGCATCAATGATTTTTTACAGAGCAAAACACTATCCACAACTTAAGCGTAAAACGCGGCGTAAGCCGCGAGTAAAGTTTTCGGTCAAGCCTTTTTCAAAAGGCTTGCGGGGTCGAGGGGCGGAGCCCTCGCCGCCGTCCGCAGACGGCGGAATTCCTATATAAAGAGCTCCGCAAGGGGGTGAATTGATAAACGTTCCGAAGGAACGTTATAGTCCGAGTGGACTGTTTCAAGAGGGATGAGGGACATAGTCAACAGTATCTAAGATACTGTTGACTTGCAAGAGAGGGCGTCCCCCTTCACCAAAATCCTTAAGTTGTAGATAGTGCAGAGCAAAATGGAGAAGTAACATGACTGTTAACATGACTGTATATTTCCGGGGCTGTGAATGTAAATACGATATAGAAGCGCTGCTGAAGCTGTTTATCCCGCTGGAAAATTTCAGCTTTGTATTCGGCGGAGAAGCCCCCGCAGATGATGATATCTGCAAGGTGATATCGGAGAACGGCACGCTTGCGGTCGATGTGTCACTCGGCGGAAAACATATCCTGCGGGAGTGTTCTTCAACAAAGGACACATCCGACACAGAGGCGCTGTGCGGAATGCTGTTTACCGCCCTGCGCGAAATGACCGGCATTTCCCCGAAATGGGGCTCGCTTACGGGGATACGTCCCGTAAAGATGGTGAATTCGCTCATAGCCCGGGGTCGTTCCGAGGAACAGATCACGGAGGAACTTTCGCACAGGTATTTCACATCGCCCGAAAAATCGCACCTTGCATACCTCACGGCGCTTTCACAGAGGGACGCTCTCGCATCGCTGAGAGAGAATTCCTATTCGCTGTATATATCGATACCGTTCTGCCCGACGCGGTGCAGCTACTGCTCGTTCGTTTCCCATTCGATACAGTCGGCGGGAGCGGCAAAGCTCATCCCCGAATATACCGCAAAGCTCTGCCGCGAGCTTGAACTTACCGCGGAGACAGCGGAAAAGCTCGGGCTGACCCTCGATACGATCTATATCGGCGGCGGCACCCCGACCGCCATACCCGCGGACTGCCTTGACAGGATAATGAAAAAGACCGCCGAATGCTTTGACATTTCAGCGGTGCGTGAATATACTGTAGAAGCGGGGCGCCCCGATACCATTACCGAAGAAAAGCTCCGCGTGATAAAGGAGAACGGCGCGGACAGGATATCTATAAATCCGCAGACCATGCAGGACAGCGTCCTTGAAGCGATAGGCAGGAGACATACCGCCGCGCAGGTGGTCGAATGTTACAGGATGGCGCGTTCGATGGGGTTCGACAACATCAATATGGACACGATAGCGGGTCTGCCGACGGACACTCCCGCCGGGTTCCGCGATACGATAGATACGGTCATATCGCTCGCGCCGGAGGATATAACCGTGCATACGCTGACCGTAAAGCGCAGTTCAAAGCTGTTCTCACAGGCTGATACAGCGGAGCTGCGACCCGATCACGCTGACGAGATGGTGACATACGCATCGCAGGCGCTCACCGCCGCGGGATATTCGCCGTACTATATGTACCGCCAGAAAAATACCGTGGGAAATCTTGAAAACGTCGGCTATGCGAAAAAGGGCAGGGAAAGCCTTTACAATATCTACATAATGGAAGAGACGCAGTCGATACTTGCGGCGGGAGCGGGGGGCTCATCCAAGCTGTGCGACAGTGTGAGCGGGCGCATCGAGCGGGTGATAAACCTCAAATACCCTTATGAATATATCTCGCGGTTCGATGAGATAGAAAAGCGCAAAGACGAGCTTCTGCGCATAAAAGACAGCATGACGCATACCGGATAACAGGAGGTATTTTATTATGAACAAGAACTTGGACGGACTTATCAACGGCTCAAAGAAAGCATTTGATTTTGTCGGCAGGAAAACAGGCGATGCTATCGGATATTCAAAAACGCAGGTCGAAAAGACGCAGATGAAGATCAAGTTCCGCGAGAAGCTGACCGAGCTCGGCAGGCTGTGCTATGAGATGCACAAGACGGATATCGATTATACGGGCAGCATGAAAAATCTCATAATCGAGCTCGATGACCTCGACCGCCGCATGAAATTTGCGGATGAAGCCCTCGGAACGCCGGTCGTATGCGGTCTGTGCGGGACAAAGAACGACTCATCGAATACCTACTGCACCAAATGCGGAGAACGTCTCCGTTAACAGGTGTGCCTCCGGAGATCGGTAAAAGGAAAGCCTCCTCATATCCATGCGATACGAGGGGGCTTTTATATTACGCAGATGATCATTTCATGACGATATGAAAAAACGCCCGATGGATGAACATCGGGCGATCTCTTGTACAAGATCAGAGGAATATTATTCCTGTCTCATCTTAGCGAAGCACTCGCTGCAATAAACAGGGCGGTCTTCTCTGGGTCTGAAAGGAACCTTGGCAACGCCGCCGCAGCTTGCGCAGGTAGCCTCGAACATTTCTCTCTCGGCTCTTGCGCCGTTCTTTCTTGCATCTCTGCAAGCCTTGCAGCGCTGAGGCTCGTTCACGAAGCCCTTTTCTGCATAGAACTCCTGTTCACCGGCTGTGAAAACGAACTCATTTCCGCATTCCTTACATACCAATGTCTTGTCTTCGTACATAGCAATTTCCCTCGCTTAAAAAATAATTTGGACCTGAGGACGGATTCACACCGACACCTTTGATAAAACAACGCTCTTGTTAGTTAAGCTACTTTGGTCATAGAACTCAGCGGCCGGGCTTCACAGCAGTGCCGCCTTCAATTTTTTTCTTATGCGCTGAACGCCGTTGTCCACCGCTTTTTCAGTGATACAAAGCTCAGCAGCTATTTCCCTGTAGGAAACGCCGTCGATGCATCTGCGGAAGATATCGAGCTCTTTCGGGGAGAGCAGCGCGGAAAGCTCGGACAGCAGCTCCCTTTCCATAAATATGGTCTCGGGGGTAGTGTTGTCGGGGGCTTCTTCGGTTATCTCACCGCTCAATGATTCACCCGTGCGGGTATTCACCTTGCGCATCACCGATATCATACGGTTATTCACGCAGGAATAAGCGTATGCGGAGAATTCCGCGTGGTGTGCGGTATCATATCTTTCGGCAGCCTTTATGAAAGCGAGCATAGCCTCCTGAGCGAGATCCTCGGCGGATATGCGGGGGTTTTCATACTGTGCTGCTTTTTTCCTTATCAGCGGCATATATCTTTTGATAAGGGCGGATATGATATCCATATTATCGGGATCTTCCCTGCACATTTCAGCGAGCTTTTCGTCGGAAACGCCGCAGTAGGATCCGTCATCATTACTGGGGGTCGGGATCATACAGCCTCCTGTGAACGCCCTGCGACCGCTTGCATCCATCACATCACTATTGATATTTTACTTTATTGCGGCGCAGTTTGTCAAGTACTGTTTAATATTTTCTACATCAAATGCAAATTATTTGTTAATCATATCAAATTTTGAGCCGATGTTTTTAGTGAATATGCGGCAAATATCGGCAATGGTGTAAAATCAGAGGATCGGGTACAGGGGAGCAGATGAGAAATGCCGGAGCATAAGTTCTGGTATCCTGCCGTCTGAAAAAACTTACAGGCGGTACGCGAAAGCTCCCGTACCGCCTGATGGATTCGGATATACAGGGTATTTGCCGGTTTCAGATCTGTTCGTATGCTTTTCTTCCTTGCGTGAAGATATCGCCTCCGCTGCAGTCGTCTGCGACCACGAGCGGCATATCCTCAACGGTCAGTCTCTTTACGGATTCGCAGCCGAGGTCATCGAACGCGACGACTTCACAGCTTTTGATGCAGCTTCCCACGAGAGCGCCTGCGCCGCCTATCGCGCACAGGTAAACGCCCTTGTTGCGGATGACCGCATCGCGCACGGCTTCATTGCGTTCGCCCTTGCCTATCATGGCGCAGAGCCCCATATCGAGCAGCTCGGGCGCAAACTTGTCCATTCTGCCGGAGGTGGTGGGTCCGCACGAGCCTATGACCTTTCCTTCGGGTGCGGGGGTGGGACCCGCGTAGTATATTACCGCACCGCGGATATCCACGGGGAGTTCCCTGCCCTCGTCGATAAGAGCCTTGAAGCGCTTGTGAGCGGCATCGCGCGCGGTATATACGGTGCCCGTGAGGACGACCTTGTCGCCCGCCTTCAGCTTTTCACAATAGCTGCGCAGCTCATTGGTATTCAGCTTATATATCTCAGCCATACCTTACTTATCCAGATCGGAAGAGCGTCGTGTAGGGAAAGAGTGTAGATCTCGGTGGTCGC
>CAMVPV010000025.1 GCA_947169455.1 uncultured Clostridia bacterium
ACTGTCTATATAGGTGGGATAGCAAAGGAACAGAAAGAGGTCTGCATCATCCTCCTTCAGCGCTCCGAGAATACCCGCAGTAAACTGACCGAGTATCTCGCAGCACCAGCCTGTCGTAAATAATGCTATCTTCTTTTTCATATCACACACTCCCCGGATAAATGATCGTGACCTCGGATCTGTAGTCTTTACACAATATTATACATCATATTATGCCAATAGTCAATACATTGACAAAAGAAGATCGGCGTGCTTTGCGGGGGACACGGTGCGTATGTATCGTCTGCGGCGGTGCGGATGAACAGATGGCGGCTGTCCGATTTTGTGAAACACAGGATGCGCTGATCATTTGTGCTTGATTATTATCCGGATCTGTGGTATAATCATAACAGGAACATTTTTTTGCGGAATGGCGGTAAGATATGAACGTTCTTTTTGTTTGCAGTCAGAATAAGCGCAGAAGCCTGACTGCCGAAAAAATATTCAGCGGCGTGAACGGGCATTCTGTCCGTTCTGCGGGAACAGAAAACAATGCGCGGATAAAAGTGACCGCCGGACTGATCGGATGGTCGGATATCATATTCTGCATGGAAAAGAAACATCTCCGCAGATTACGGGAAAAATATTCCGATGAATCATACGGCAAGAAAATGATTACACTGAATATTCCCGATGAATACGGATATCCTGAAAAGCAGCGTCGGAGAATATCTGTAATGTCACATGGGTAACTGCAAAGAGATCAGCAGAGCGCCTGAAGATAAGAATATAAACCGAACAACACGATGAACGGAGGAAAATATGATACCTGAAAACTATATCACGGGGAAATACGCAGTCGGAACGTGTACATTCTCACTTACCGATGACAGCAGGAGGGATACGCTCGGAAACGGCGGTGCAAGAAGGATAGCCGTGCGTATGTATTATCCGGTGAATAAAGATTCAATAACCGGTGCAAAGAAAGCACGGGCAATTTCAGAAAGAAAGGGAAAAGCCGTCCTGAAGTCGATGATCCCGATGAGAAAGCTTCCCGATGAACTGATATTTCCGGAGCATTATGATCTTCCGATGACCGAGGGAAAACACTTTCCTCTCATCATGTTCAGTCACGGGTATGGCTCTTATGCCGAAGCAAATACCTTTCTGTGCTGTGACCTTGCAAGTCACGGATATATCATAGCATCATTGGGTCATGCGAATGAAGCGATAGAGAACGATTATGACGACGGCTATGATCTGTTCGACAAGAAGATCAACAAGCTGATGTACGATAAAAATTTCATCGTGACACTTATCGCAATGAACAGGATCAGGAAACACAGGTCAGCACGGGAAAAGATCACTGCATTTGATGATTTTCAGGACAATTATAACAGCTTCATCAGGGACAGAGTGAAGGAATGGGCAGCAGATACAGTATTTGCGGCAGAAGCAGTGAAGAAAAGATTTGCGGATCATATCGACCTGTCCGCAGGGATAGGCGCGAGCGGTCATTCTCTCGGCGGATGTACGGCATATTATCTTTGCAGATACAACAGTGATTTTTCGTGCGGGATAAATATTGACGGAGCTTTGTACGGAGAATATGACGGTACTGTAATGACAAAGCCGTTCTGTCAGATAAGCTGCCGTGAAAATATCTATGCGGAACTAAGACCGTTTCTCGATACCGAAGCGGATACATATCAGGTAATATTCGAGGATATGAAGCATATCGGCTTTGCAGATGTGAAGTTCGTATATCCGTTCCGTTCGGTGTGCGGCAAGCTCGATGATGAGGTGCTGCACAAAAATCTCGCCTATTCACATTATGCCTTCTTTGACAGATACCTCAAGGGCAGGGATATTTACTACTGCAGAAAAGAGAAAATGGTCCATTATGTGAAGATAAGGGCAGCCGGATCATAAGATCGCATCTGCCGTTTTCGCAGGCAATATCAAATAACTTCATCGCATCACATCATTCCATCGATAAATAATACTCACATCTGCACGATATGTCGATCGCTTGTGCACCGCTTGACATATCCGGAAATCAATGATATAATAGAAAGAACAATTATTATTGTGCATACAGAAAGCTACTATACCACAAAGGGGAAAATATCTATGGCAAGAAAACACGGTCTTGACGAACTGAACAGCGAAGATATCGCCAAAGCCGCGGAAGGGATGACTCTCCGCGAGTCGGGCGCTGACAGCGGGACATCGTATATGGACGATATCGCCGAAATATACGATCCCGATTCCATAGTGGAGGCCGCGGAAAGCCTTCCGGGATATTACAATTACGACGCCGATGCTTATGACCTTGAATATATCGATACTCCGTATGTCGATGATTCGCAGGAGCTTCCGGAGACCGAGGATCTCGACTCCGGTTTCCATGTCGGAAAGCATCCGCCTGCATCCGCATATGACCTCGAACATATCGATGTTCCCGATTTTTCCGATGATGAGGAGCTCCCATTGCAGGAGGAGCAGTCCCCCGACGACCCGTATTTTGCGCTCATCGCACGCAGAAGAAAGCGCAAGCCCGCATCTGCGTATGACCTCGAACACGTCGCAGTGCCGCAGTTCGGCGATAACGACGCTCTGCCAGTCACCGAGGATATCGATTCCGGGTTCCACGTAAGACCGCACCCGCCGGCATCCGCATACGACCTCGAAGATATAAACGTCCCCGATTTTTCGGATAATGAGGCTCTCCCCGATATCGGTCCCGTATATGTCAAGCCGTCCGTTATCAGAAAGCCGCGCCGCAGGATGGATGATGATTTCCCGATGCCCATAAAGGCTGCCACGCCCTCTGCTGCGGGACAGAGCGTTCCGCCGAAGCCGTCGATGAGCAGTATGAATGACACCGGCAGAGGCGGCGGATTGTTCGGGAGAAAGAAGAAATGAGCACTGTTTTCCTGCTCGAGGAACAGACCGTCAGCGCCGCACCGCAGCTTATCAAAGCTTTTTTGGGGCTGTTAGGGGTAATGTTCCTCATATACCTCGTGACCGAGCTCACCCCGCACGCCGCAAAGCTCACCGACAAGCTGCTCGGAAAGGTTTTCAGGAATTATGACGGGCTCAGCGGCAATGACGATAAGGATAACAATGAAAACCCGGATAATAATAATGACGGCGGCGATACATCAACGCCGCAGGATTGAAAGGATGTATTTTTGAAATGGCAAAGGACAACAAGAAGATGGTGGATGCCATCACCTCAATGGACGAGGATTTTGCGCAGTGGTACACCGATATCTGCAAGAAAGCCGAGCTCATTGAATACACGAGCGTAAAGGGATGTATGGTCATCCGCCCCTACGGCTACGCTATATGGGAGAACATTCAGCGCATAATGGACGGAATGTTCAAGGAGACCGGTCATGAAAACGTATGTATGCCGATGTTCATCCCCGAAAGCCTGCTCCAGAAGGAAAAAGACCACGTAGAGGGTTTTGCTCCCGAGGTGGCATGGGTAACTATGGGCGGCAGCGAAAAGCTTGAAGACAGGCTCTGCGTGCGCCCGACGTCCGAGACGCTTTTCTGTGAGCATTATTCAAATATAGTACATTCCTACCGCGACCTCCCCAAGCTGTACAACCAGTGGGTGTCGGTAGTGCGCTGGGAAAAGACCACAAGACCCTTCCTGCGTTCGAGAGAGTTCCTCTGGCAGGAAGGACATACCATACACGAGACAGCCGAGCAGGCGATAGAAGAGACAGAGCGTATGCTCAATGTATATGCGGATTTCTGCAAGGACGTCCTCGCTATGCCCGTTGTAAAGGGACGCAAGACCGACAGTGACAAGTTCGCGGGCGCAGAGGCGACATACGCGATAGAAGCCCTCATGCACGACGGCAAGGCTTTGCAGGCGGGAACTTCCCACTACTTCGGCGACGGCTTTGCCCGTGCGTTCGATATCCAGTTCACCAGCCGCGAGAACAAGCTCGAATATCCGCACCAGACCTCGTGGGGCGTGACAACAAGACTTATCGGCGCAGTGATAATGGTTCACGGTGACAACAACGGACTTGTTCTCCCCCCGAAGATAGCGCCCATACAGACCGTGATAATCCCAGTGCAGCAGCATAAGGAAGGCGTTCTCGAAAAGGCTGAGGAGCTCGCAGCACGCCTGAAAAAGGCAGGTCTGCGCGTAAAGGTGGACAGCAGCGACAACTCGCCCGGCTGGAAGTTCGCGGAATATGAGATGAAGGGCGTTCCCCTCCGCATAGAGGTAGGTCCGAGAGATATCGAACAGGGACAGTGCGTAGCCGTTTCGAGGAACAGCCGCGAGAAGACCTTCATCGCTTTCGATGAGCTTGAAAGTGCGGTAAACGCCAAGCTGGAGCAGATACATCAGGAGATGTACGAGTCCGCTCTCGAAAACCTGAAGAACCGCACCTACGACTGCACTTCTGCAGACGATATAGTGAAGACGCTTGAAGAAAAGGGCGACGGATTTGTCCGTGCCATGTGGTGCGGCAGTGAGGAATGCGAAGACAAGATCAAGGAGCAGACCGGCGTAGGTTCGAGGTGCATCCCCTTTGAGCAGGAGAATATCTCGGACGTATGCGTATGCTGCGGCAAGCCCGCTGTAAAGATGGTTTACTGGGGCAAGGCTTATTGAGCCCGTCTCTCCTCAATTGACAATTGAGGATCTATGATCGTTCTGTTATACCCCCGCGTTTGTTGCTTTTATTGGTAACAAACGCGGGGGTTTTTGTTTTGACCGATCTGTATGCGCTGTTCCGGGCAGCTATCCATGATCGTCAATTATCATTTGAGCAGACCGCCTCCTTGACAATCAGGCGAAAATGTGGTAGATTATATGTATAAGGGGAAATGTTCCCCGAATACCATGAGAATATAAAGGAGAACCATCATGACTATAATAGACAAGGCAAGGGAACTCGGAGCGATGATACAGCAGGATCAGCGCTATATCGACTACAACAAGGCAAAGGAGATAAACGATAAGGACGAAGACCTCCAGAAGATGATAAGCGAATTCAATCTGCTCAGGCTCCAGCTCAATTCCGAAATGTCCAAGCCGGATAAATCCAGCGAGAAGATAGCCGGCTACGACAAGGATATCAAGGCTCTCTACAGCCGCATCATGGAAAACGAGAATATGGCGAACTTCACACGCGCACAGAACGATATGAATTCCCTGCTCTCGCAGATAAACAACATAATCACCTACTCGGCGAACGGCGAAGATCCCATGACCTGCCCCGCTGAAAGTATGTCCGGCTGCAGCGGCGACTGCGGTTCCTGCGGAGGCTGTGGCTGATAATGAAGATAGACCCTAACAAATTGTCCCCGATGATGAGACAGTATTTTGACAACAAGAACAAGTACCCCGGTCATATACTGTTTTTCCGTCTCGGTGATTTCTATGAAATGTTCTACGATGACGCCGTTACCGTATCACGCGAACTCGGACTGACCCTCACGGGCAAGGACTGCGGT
Organism: uncultured Clostridia bacterium; assembly: GCA_947169455.1. The sequence continues at coordinate 5,473 of CAMVPV010000025.1, forward strand.
CAGGAGGAACGCGCACCGATGTGCGGCGTTCCTTTTCACGCTGCGGATGCACATATCAAAAAGCTGCTCGACCGCGGCTACCGCGTAGCGGTATGCGAACAGACCGAGGATCCGAAAAACGCCAAGGGGCTCGTTGAACGCGATATAGTAAAGGTCGTCACCCCCGGAACAGTCACCGACAGCAGTATGCTGAAGGAGGATTCCAACAACTATATCTGCGCGGTGTATGCTGCGGAAAAGGAATGCTCCGTCTGCTTCTCGGATATCTCAACGGGCGAGGTGTATCTGTTCACATACGATATGAAGGAAGCCGAGGACAGGCTCATCAATCACCTTTCGGCATATCAGCCCGCAGAGATCATTTTCAACGACGTTTTCCTCGATATGAAGAACGCCGCAGCTTTCATGCGTCAGCGGACGACCGCCGCACCTCAGCTCCTCGATGAGACTGACTTCGACCCGGAAACGAAGCTCACGGAGCTTCTCCGTCAGTTTTCAGCAGATGATATCACCGACCTCGGCACGAGCATGGAGGATGTCACCGAGGTGCGCTGTCTGTGCGGACTTTTCGGCTACATCGCCGATACGCAGAAAGCGGTCGTCGGAAGATTTACCGATATAATCCGCCGCAGCGACGCGAAATATATGGAACTCGACCTCACCGCGCGGAACAATCTCGAACTGCTGAAAACCATCCGCACAGGCGAAAAGCGCGGCAGTCTGCTGTGGGTGCTCGACCGCACCCGCACCTCAATGGGCAAGCGTATGCTGAAAAACTGCATCGAGCATCCGCTCATCGACCCCACTATGATAATAGCGCGGCTCACGGCGGTGGAACAGCTCTGCGATGACCCCGTCCGCCGCTCGGAGCTCTCCGAGGCGCTTTCGGGGATATACGACATCGAACGCCTCATGACGCGGGTAATGTACCGCACTGCGTCCCCGCGCGACCTCAAAGCGCTCGAACTGACCGCAAAAAGGCTGCCTGAGATAAAGGAGCTGCTTGAAGCTCTCCGTTCTCCGCTGCTGAAAAATATCAATGAACGCATCGACACGCTCGACGATATTTCAAGTCTCATAGGCAATTCGATAAACGACGAACCGCCCGTTTCACTGAAGGACGGCGGTGTCATAAAGGACGGCTTCAATGAGGAGCTCGACCGCCTGCGCGGCATAGTCGGCGGCGGGAAGAGCATCATCGAGGATATCGAAAAGCGCGAGCGCGAACGCACAGGGATAAAGAACCTTAAGATCAGCTACAACCGTGTTTTCGGATACTATATCGAGGTCACGAAAGCAAACTATTCGCTCGTCCCGGAGGATTATATACGCAAGCAGACCCTTGTGAACTGCGAACGATTCATCACCGACGAGCTGAAAAAAGCCGAGTATGAGATAGCGGGAGCTAACGAAAAGATACTCGTCATAGAGGGGGATATATTCGCGGAGGTGCGTGATTTTGCCGCATCCCAGCTTACAAGGGTGCAGACCGCCGCGTCCGCGCTTGCGGAGCTTGATGTGCTGTGCAGCTTCGCGGACGTATCGCAGAAGAACAATTACGTGCGCCCCGATATCGCCGCCGACGGTGTTATCAACATCATCGAGGGCAGGCACCCCGTAGTTGAGCAGGTGCTCGCCGATGAGCCATACGTTCCGAACGACACCTATCTCAATTCCACCACCGACCGTATGTCGGTCATCACGGGACCGAATATGTCGGGTAAATCCACATATATGCGCCAGACTGCGCTCATCGTGCTCATGGCGCAGACAGGCTGCTTCGTGCCCGCAAAAAGTGCGAAGATATCCGTCGTCGATAAGATATTCACAAGGATAGGCGCGTCTGACGACCTCACGGGCGGACAGTCAACATTCATGGTGGAGATGAGCGAGGTCGCATACATACTGAAAAACGCCACGAAGAACAGCCTTGTCATACTTGATGAAGTCGGACGCGGCACTTCCACATTCGACGGCATAAGCATAGCATCGGCGGTGGCGGAATATATCTCGGGGAACAAGCGCCTCGGGTGCAAGACGATGTTTGCCACGCATTACCATGAGCTTACCGCGCTCGAAGGCAGGCTGGACGGCGTGAAGAACCTCAGCATAGCAGTTTGCAGGCGCGGGGATGATATAAAATTCCTGCGCAAGATAGTCGAGGGCGGCGCCGATGACAGCTACGGCATCGAGGTCGCGAAGCTGGCGGGACTTCCGCCGAAGGTGCTGAAACGCGCAAAGGAACTTCTCACCGAAATGGAAGCGGAAAAGAAGAACAGCGGAAATATTCCCGTCAATGCTGATGAGGATGAACAGTTCAGCTTCGGCAGCATGAAGAACGATGAGGTCATAAGCCGCCTGAAAAAAACGAACCCCGATGAGCTTTCCCCCGGGGACGCCAAGGATTTTCTGAAAGAAATATGCAGTCTTATAAATAATATATAAAAGGAAAATATACCATGCCCGCAATAATCGCCCCCGATCATATCAAGGAACTATGTATGCCGCTTACTCCCGTTACAATGAGATTCAGACAGCTTCACCCCGAATGGGGCGGCAAATACTGCCGGATTTATCAGCCTGTGTGTATATGCGGCTGCGGATATTTCGACCTGTATATCAATGACTGCTCCAATGCAATCGGCATCTGCCGTAACTGTCTGCATACGGCTGTATTCTATGATCTGTCTCAGTACCCGCCCGCAGTAACGGCACACGGCGATATTTCCGAAAGAGAACTGCGCAGGGTGGATACCGGCGAAGATAACGGTATTATCCTTGTGTATGAATATTCCGATGACATGGATACGTCCGATGAAGATTTCGACTGCAATGTAATTACCGGCTTTACCCTGCTGGCTGAAAATAAAAACGGCTTTGAGATCATTATCGACGATGAGACCGCCTGAAAGGAAAATGATTTGGCAAAAGTAAAAAAACTCGATAAGAAAATTTATGAGCTCATCGCGGCGGGCGAGGTCATAGAACGCCCCGGCTCGATAATAAAGGAGCTCGCGGAAAATTCGATAGACAGCGGTGCTTCGGCGATAACCGCCGAGATAAAGCGCGGCGGGATAAGCTATATGCGCATCACCGACAACGGCTGCGGCATTGAAAGTGAAGATGTCGCTACCGCTTTCCTGCGCCATGCCACCAGCAAGATATCCACCGCCGACGACCTCAACGCGATACATACGCTCGGTTTCCGCGGCGAGGCGCTCGCATCGGTCGCGGCTGTGTCGAAGGTCGAGGTGCTCACAAAAACGCCCGGCAGTGAGCACGGCACACACTACGTCATAGAGGGCACCCGACGGCACGACCGTCATCGTGAGGGATATCTTCTACAATGTCCCCGCGCGGCTGAAATTCCTGAAAAAGGACGTCGCCGAGGGCAACGAGATAGCGCGTATCATCGAAAAACTCGCGCTCTCGCACCCCGAAATATCCTTCAAGCTGATACGCGACAACAAACCGGTGCTCTTCACCCCCGGAGACAGCCGTCTGTACTCGGCGGTGTATTCGGTATTCGGAAAGCAGTTCGCGTCCTCGCTGATACCCGTCGATCACTCAATGAACGGGATCAGGATAACCGGCTTCACCGTAAAGCCGCTGTTCGGCATGAAGAACCGCCGTATGCAGAATTTTTTCGTGAACGGACGCTATGTGCAGTCGCTGACCTGTATGCTCGCGCTTGAAGAAGCGTACAAGAACTCCATAATGGAGGGAAAATTCCCCGCCTGCGTGATAATGATGGAGATATCTCCGAACGTGCTCGATGTGAACGTGCATCCGCAGAAAACGGAGGTGCGCTTCACCGCAGAACGCGCCGTGTATGAAGCAGTGTATTTCGCGGTGAAGAACGCCATCCTCAGCGATTCCGCACCGAGCGATATCGTGATACCGCCGCACAAGGAGACCTACCGTGAGCCATTCGCAGGGGAACGCATCACCGGTGAGCAGATACCTATGGCACCGGTACCGCCTGCGCCCGTTCGCGCCCCCGCACCGGTAAATACACCTCCGCAGAACAGCGGTCACGGTAA
>CAMVPV010000026.1 GCA_947169455.1 uncultured Clostridia bacterium
CCTCGAAGGCAAGGACGTCGAGACTGCGTACCAGACCTACGAGAATGCATCCTCACAGTCCAACGGACAGTGGGTAGTCGCCCTGAAGCTCACCTCAGAGGGCGCGAACAAATTCGCGGACGCTACCACAAGGCTCGCACAGACAAGAGGCAGGATCTCTATCTGGATGGACGACACCATGATCTCCGCACCTACCGTTAATTCTGCGATACTCGACGGAAATGCCGTTATCAGCGGCAGCTTCGATGCGGATTCCGCCAAGTCCCTCGCCGACAAGATCAATTCCGGCGCACTGCCGTTCAAGCTTGAAACTGCAAGCTTCTCGACCATATCACCGTCGCTCGGCGCAGGCGCGCTCAACGCTATGGTCATCGCGGGACTTATCGCGTTCGGCATCATCGCGGTATATATGATAATAATGTATCGCCTGCCCGGATTTGTCGCAGTTCTCGCACTCATCGGTCAGGTAGCGGGCACACTCGCATTCGTATCCGGCTACTTCGGATTCATGAACAGCTCTATCCTCACGATACCCGGTATCGCCGGTATCATACTCGCGGTCGGCATGGGCGTTGACGCCAATGTTATCACCGCCGAGAGAATAAAGGAGGAGATCAACAACGGCAAGACCCTCGACGGCTCCGTGGAGAGCGGCTTCAAGCGCGCATTCTCCGCTATCCTCGACGGAAACATCACCACCATGCTCATCGCAATAATCCTCATGGGCGCGTTCGGCACCCCCGACAGCATCTTCTCCAAGCTGCTCAGCTTCGCATTCTTCATGTTCGGACCCTCCACCGCCGGCACTATCTATTCGTTCGGCTACACGCTCTTTACGGGAGTTATCCTGAACCTGTTCTTCGGAGCGCTCTGCTCGCGCCTGATGACAGCGTCCCTGTCCAAGTTCAAGGTATTCAGGAACGTAAAGCTCTACGGAGGTGAGAGATCATGAAGCAGAAATTCAACTTTGACTTTATAAAGAACAGAAAGACCTATTTCATCATCTCCACCGTGATCATCCTTGCGGGAATACTCTGCTCGTTCATACTCGGCGTCAAAATGGATATCGAGTTCAGCGGCGGTACCATAATCACCTACATCTATGACGGCGCTCTCGACTCCGCTGATTTTGAACGGAATGCCGAGGAGGCGCTCGGCGGGATGGACGTTTCCGTTACGGGCGGAAGTGATTTCATAACCGGCAAGAATACTATGAGAGTTGAGCTCGTATCCAAGGAAGGGCTTACCTCCGACAAGCAGTTCGCTCTTTCGGAAAGCCTCAAGGAAAAATATCCCGACAGCAACCTCGACGTCATCGAATCCTCGGACGTTTCCCCCACATCGGGACATGAGTTCTTCCTGAAATGTCTTGTTGCCGTTATCCTTTCGTCGGTGCTGCTGATACTCTACGTTGCAGTCCGCTTCAAGAACATCGGCGGCTGGCTCGCGGGACTGTGCGCAGTCGTTGCGCTGTTCCACGATATCCTCATCGTGTATGCGACATTCGTGTTCTGCCGCATGGGCATCGACGCCAACTTCATGGCAGTTCTGCTCACTATCCTCGGTTATTCGGTAAATGATACCATCGTCATCTACGACCGCATAAGAGAGAACGAGAAGCTGTACAAGAAGGAAAAGCTCTCACTCGCGGAGATCACCAACAGGAGCATAAACCAGTCGCTCACAAGATCGATAAACACCTCCGTGACGACGATACTCGCAATGCTCACGGTGACTATCGTGTGTGCGGTATATGGGGTAAGCTCGATAATTTCCTTCTCCTTCCCCGTAATGATAGGTATGCTTTCCGGTACCTATTCCTCGATATGCATCGCAGGTCCTCTGTGGGTGCTTCTCGAAGAAAAGAAGGCTGCCCGCAAAAAAGGCAGCGAAAAAGCGAAAAAAGCAGAGGCTTGACGGTATCTGCTCCCGCAGCGTGATTTAAAAAAGTGATCTTTTATCCCCGCGTTTGTTCTTTCATGAGCAAGCACAGGGCGGGGTGCCCCCGCGGGCGTCTCGTGTCGTTAATGAATAGCATAAATTCTTTTACACCCGCGTTTGTTCTTTCATGAGCAGACGCGGGATTTTTGTTTATGCTCAATTGATAATTATTTTGTTATTTTGTACAATTACTGCAAAACAAAATATGATTTTTGTACAAATGTGCTATTATCATTTATGCTGTGATATGGTATAATCAATTAGTATGGAATACTTTTATCATATTGGTGTAAAGAGGTATTTTCAGTAACCGTATATTATATCACGTATGAAAAAATTACATTCAGCCGTGCATACGGCGGAACGGAGGAACATTGATGAGAGCTGTTGTTACCGTTATCGGCAAAGACGCCGTAGGCATACTTGCAAAGGTGAGCGCAGTCTGCGCAAAGAATAACGCGAATGTCATCGAGGTCACGCAGAGCGTGCTCCAGGATATGTTCGCGATGATAATGCTGGTGGATATCACCGCGCTGAATATCCCCTTCGCGGAGCTCGCGGATGAAATGACAAAGCTGGGCGACGAACAGGGTCTGAAGATACACACCATGCACGAGGATATTTTCAATACCATGCACCGCATATAAGCGGCTGAGATCGGAGCAGATATATGATCGACGTTTACGATATACTGGAAACCATTAAGATGATACAGGACGAGTGCCTTGATATAAGGACGGTGACGATGGGCGTCTCCCTGCTCGACTGTATAGATTCGGATATAGATGCCGCCTGCCGCAAGGTGTATGACAAGATAGCGCGCTGTGCCGAAAAACTCGCTCCCACTGCGGAGAGCATAGAAAAGGAGTACGGCATACCCATTATCAACAAGCGCCTTTCCGTTACGCCTGTCGCGATAGTTTCCGCGGCGTGCAGCGAAAGCCCCGTCCGCTTTGCGGAGGCTATGGACAGAGCCGCTAAATCGGTCGGGGTCGATCTCATCGGAGGATATACCGCACTTGTCCACAAGGGCTATTCCGCAGGCGATGAACGCCTGATACGCTCTATCCCCGAGGCGCTTTCGGTGACCGAAAGAGTATGCTCCTCGGTGAATGTGGGCAGCACAAAGACCGGCATCAATCTCGATGCCTGCGGACTGATGGGAAATATCGTCCGCGAATGCGCCGAGAAGACCGCGGCTCAGCAGTGCTTCGGCGCCGCAAAGCTGGTAGTGTTCTGCAATGCCGTGGAGGACAATCCTTTCATGGCGGGTGCGTTCCACGGAGTGGGCGAGCCCGACTGCATCATCAATGTCGGAGTTTCGGGACCGGGCGTTGTCCGTGCGGCTATCGCAAAATACCCCGACGCGAATATTACCGAGATATCCGAGATCATCAAGAAAACGTCATATAAGATCACCCGCGTGGGTCAGCTTGTCGGAACGAAAGCATCCGAAAGGCTGGGTGTGCCGTTCGGTATAGTCGATCTTTCACTTGCGCCCACGCCCGCCGTGGGAGACAGCGTTGCCCGCATACTCGAGGAGATAGGCCTTGAAAGCTGCGGCGCCTGCGGAACGACTGCCGCTCTTGCACTGCTGAACGACGCCGTGAAGAAGGGCGGCGTAATGGCTTGCTCCGAAATAGGCGGACTTTCCGGCGCGTTCATACCCGTGTCGGAGGATGAGGGCATGATAGCTGCCGCGGAGTGCGGTTCGCTGTGCATAGAAAAGCTCGAAGCAATGACCGCCGTATGTTCGGTGGGACTGGATATGATAGTTATACCGGGTGATACCTCAGCCGAGGTCTTCTCCGCGATAATAGCCGACGAAGCTGCTATCGGTATGGTGAACGGCAAGACCACCGCCGTGAGGGTGATCCCCGCGATAGGCTGCAAGGAGGGCGAGGTGCTCGACTGGGGCGGTCTGTTCGGAAAGGGACCCGTAATGAACGTGAACAGGTTCTCGCCGGAAAGATTCATCGGAAGGGGCGGACATATACCCGCACCTCTCCACAGCCTTAAAAACTGAAAGGATATGAAGCGATATGGCTATGGAAAGCGCCGATATCATAAATGCTGTGCTTGACGCCGACGCGAGGATAACCGAAAGACTCGATGAGGCTGTCCGCGAAAAGGAACGCATCATCGCCGAGGCAAGGGCGGAGGGCGAACTGAAGGTCGAAAAAGCCGTGAAGGAAGCGGCTGAGAAGATCGACAGCGCGAACGCCGAGGAACGCAGGAAAGCCGATGAGCGCATCGCCGTGACCGCTGAAAAGAAGGCGGAGCGCCTTGCGGGGCTCGAAAAGGTATATTCCGAAAAGCACAAGGAATGGGAAAAGATGCTTTTCGATGAGGTCATCAAGGCGACCGCAAAGATCTGAGCGGCAAGTATTAAAGAGAGGGTCTGCCGTTTTGCACGCGGATCCGTAAGTACATAAGTTAAGAAAGTGTGAGCCGATTTGGAACGTAACAAAACAGTGAAGGCGGCTCCTGCCACTGTTGCGAAGATACGTGTCATCAAGGGGCGTATGTTCGGCAGGGAGGAATATTCCGCCCTGATAGCCTGCCCGGGCGTGCCGGAGGCAGCGGCGTATCTGCGCGATTCCGTCCGCTATGCCGATGTGCTGTCCGGAGTGGATATCTCCTCCGTTCACCGCGGTATGCTGGAGAGCCTGCTGCGTAAAAGCGCGTTCATGACATATATCCGCATAACGGGCTTTGAACAGCTCAACAAGCAGGAATTCTACAATTTCCGCATACTCTGGGCGGAAACTGAGGAGCTGCTGCGCTGCATAAGGCATATCAACGCGGGCTCGGACGGCTTCATCAACGATGCACCCATATATATCTACGACTATACCGTGTTTGATCTGACCGGACTTGCGCAGGTGCGCACGTTCGCGGAGCTTGTCGCCTTTCTGAAGGGCACGCGCTACGACGACGTGCTGAAGCCGCTCGCTCCGAAAAACGGCGAGAACGTCGATTATACCGCCTGTGAGATGGCTCTGCGTAAGCTGTATTACAGCAGGATAATGCGCTCGGCTGAGATGTTTGAGCCGGGAGTCTCGCGCAAGCTGAAAGAGCTCATAGGCGCACAGAACGACCTCACGAATATTATCAACAGCTACCGCATGAAGATGTATTTCCACGAGGACACCGAGGATATATCGAAGCGTATGCTGCCCTACGGAAAGATGAAGGCATCGAAGCTGCCCGAGCTGTATGAGTTCGCCGATGAGGGTATGTTCCGCTCGCAGCTCGCAAGGACGCGCTACGGCAGGTCGATGAAGTATCATGAGTTTGATGCCGAGGAACTCGAACAGGCGGTATTCAAGCTGAAATATCACTATGTGAGGAGCGCACTGTCAAGCTCGCAGGATGCGCCGCTGTCGGTATATGCATTCTGCAGCCTTGCCGAAAACGAGGTATCGAACATAATCCGCGTGATAGAGAGCATACGCTACAATATTCCCGCGGCGGAGATAGAAAAGCTCCTTATATATTGACCTATGATCGTCAGATCTCAATTTTTGATCGTCTATAAAAATACGATTTCTGGGGGGATATAAAGAATGGCTTCAATTGAACGCATGGATCTTGTGAGCATTTCGGGGCACAAAGCCGACCTCGACGCCGTGCTGAACATCATCACCGAATGCGGCTGCTTCCATATAGAATCCGCCGCCGCTGTGGGCTCGTCAGCCGATGCGGGCGCTCTGAGGGAAGAAAACCCGTACAGCCCCATGCTGAAAACGCTGGAGGAGATATCCTCGGTGAGCGGACTGAAATATCAGGCAGTCCCCTGCGATGATATCAGGGATATGCCCGCCGGCAAGATGAAGGGGCGCATCAATACCATAAAGAACCGTATGCTGCGTCTGCGCGCCGACTGCCAGACCGCTGAGGACAAGCTCAAAGAGTACTCGCAGGCGCTCACGCAGGTGGAGCATCTTCAGGGTCTGAAGGTGGACTTCCAGCGGCTGTTCTCATGCAGCAATTTCAAGATACGCTTCGGAAAGCTGCCTTTCGACAGCTACACAAAATTGTCCTATTACGAGGACAAGAATTTCCTGTTCGTGCCGCTCTCGGAGGACAGCGAATACTGCTGGGGGATATGCTTCTCCCCGAATTCCGACGCGGAGGAAACGGACAGACTGTTCGATTCACTGTATTACGAACGTATAAGGGTGCCCGATTACGTACAGGGAAATGCCGAGGACGCCGTGAAGGATCTTAAATCGAAGATGGCTTCATGTGCCGAGCGGCGCGATTCCGCAAAGCAGGCGCTCGAGGACTATACCAAAAAGGAAAAGAATTCGCTCTGCGGATACTTCACGCGGCTGAAGGAGCTGCATGACAGCTTTGATCTCAGAAGCAAGGCGGTCGTATCCGGAAAGAAATTCTACATAGTGGGATTTGTCCCCGAGATGTTCGCACAGCAGTTCCGCGATCTGATGAAAAACAAGGTCGCTGATGTTTCGGTGGATATGAAGCCCTCGGACGAGCACGACAGGATACGTCCGCCGATACTCATGCGGAACGGAAGGTTCTCCGCACCGTTCGGTATGTTCACCGAGATGTACGGTCTGCCCGCATATAACGGAATAAACCCGACCACGCTCGTGGCGGTGACCTACACGATACTTTTCGGCATAATGTTCGGCGACCTCGGACAGGGGCTGTGCGTATCAATAATAGGCTGGATACTGTGGAAATTCAAGAAGGTACGGCTCGGCGCCGTGATGATGCGGCTCGGCATATCAGGTGCGATATTCGGGACGCTGTTCGGCAGCGTATTCGGAAATGAAGAACTGCTCGACCCCGTTTATGAGAGCCTCGGGATAAACTTTCTGCCGTTCAGGGCGATGCACAGCATAAATACCGTGCTGTACGGCGCAATCGGCATAGGCGTGTTCATAATAGTGCTCACCATGCTGATAAATATCTTCGTCAAGTTCCGCGAAAAGAACTACGAAGAAGCGTACTTCTCCAACAACGGCGTAGCGGGACTGGTGTTCTTCATGGCGCTGATAGGCGGGCTCGTCACCTCGGTGATGGGGCTGAACATAATGAACACGCCCTATGTGCTCTGCCTTATAGTGCTGCCGCTGATACTCATGTTCCTGCGCGAGCCGCTCGGGTGCATGATAAAGAAGAAGAAATTCCACATGGAAAACGGGGTAGGGGATTTCATCGCCTCGAACCTGTTTGAATGCGTCGAGTTCCTGCTCGGCTATGCGACCAATACGCTCTCGTTCGTCAGAGTAGGCGGCTTCGTGCTCTCCCACGCGGGAATGATGGCTGTCGTATATTCGCTGGCGGAGATGTACAAGGGTGCATCGCCCGTGATAATAGTTATCGGGAACATATTTGTAATGGGTCTTGAGGGTATGCTTGTCGGGATACAGGTGCTCAGGCTCGAATTCTACGAGATATTCTCGCGCTTCTACGACGGCGACGGAAGACCGTTCACGCCCGTAAGGATAAATCTTGAAGAAACAACTGAATGACCGGAGGAAATTGAAGATGTATATTTTTATTCTGCCCCTTATTATCGTTGCGCTGCTCACACTGCCCGTAGTATATAGGATAAAGACCGCAGGAGGCTCTGCGGAAAAGACAAGGAACGCGCTCATCGCGAATATATGCACATTCTTCGGAGTACTGCTGCTCGCGGTAGTCCTTCCGATAGGCAATTTCGTTTCTGCGGAGGAGACCGATGCAGCCGCAAAGGCTGTATCCTCGGTAGGTCTGGGATATCTCGGCGCTGCCCTCGCGGTAGGCCTTGGCTCGATAGGCTGCGGCATCGCGGTAGGAAGTGCTGCTCCCGCTGCTATCGGTGCGGTAAGTGAGGAACCCAAGTCGTTCGGTAAGGCGCTCATCTTCGTCGCACTCGGCGAGGGCGTTGCCCTGTACGGATTCCTCATCGCGTTCATGATAATCAACAAGCTGTGATGTTATGCGATTCTTTTTGATAAGCGACAATATCGATACACAGATAGGTATGCGGCTCGCGGGGATACCCGGCGTTGTGGTGCACGGCGAGGACGAGACACGGCGCGCACTCATGCAGGCGATGGACGACAGCGATACCGCCGTTATCCTCATGACCGGAAAATGCGTCAACCTGATAGAGGAAACGGTCAGCAGACTGAAGCTCACAAGGAGCCGCCCTCTTATCGTCGAAATACCCGACAGGCACGCTTCGGAGAGCGTGACATCCTCCATATCGAAATATGTGGAGGACGCTATCGGTATAAAGCTCTGAAAGGTCAGAAGCAGGACGAAGTGCAGATATCCCTGTGATCTGATCTTTATGCGGGCAATGCCATTTGAATAAGAAAGGACGTATCTTTATGGCTGATGACAGCGAAAAGCTCGAACGATTCATAAATGCCGTAAATGCCGACGCGGACGAACGCGCCGAGGATATAAGCATAGAAGCGGAACAGGAAAAATTCCGCATACTCGGCGAGGCGGATCAGACCGCCCGCGAAGCCGCCGAAAAATACGCTGCCGAACATTCCGCCAGAGGACACGGACTTCTCGGAGAAGTCTCCACGGCAGAGCTTGAAATGAAAAAGACGGTGCTGCGCCGCAGGGAAGAACTCATCGACAGCGTGTTCGCAGCAGCCGCAAGAAGGCTCACGGAATTCCGCGGCAAAAAGGAATACCCCGCTCATCTCGCAAAGGCGGCGGCTTCTGCCGTTACCGACGGCGCGGTGATATCGCTCTCTCCCGCCGATATGAAGTACGAAAAGACCATACGCGGCGCCCTCGGCGGAAAGGAAGTCACCTTCCGCGAGGACAAGAGCATACAGCTCGGCGGACTTTCCGTTTTCAGACCCGACACACACACTGCTGCCGATCTCACCTTCGATACCGCGCTCGAAGAACAGAGGAGCGCTTTCTCGGCAAAGGATCCGTTCGGGCTGAACGGCTGAAATGCGAAAACAAATTAAGGAGGAAAACCTTTGAATACCGTATATTCCATAAACGGACCCGTTATAAAAGTCCGTGATACAAAGGATTTTTCCATGCAGGAAATGGTATATGCAGGTGACAAGCAGCTTATCGGCGAGGTCATCGGCGTTACCGACGAGGAGACCACCATTCAGGTATATGAGGTCACGACCGGCATGAAGCCCGGTGAACCCGTCGTCGGCACCGGTATGCCCATGTCGGTGACGCTCGGCCCCGGCATAATCTCCAATATATTCGACGGCATAGAGCGCCCCCTGCGCAATATCGCGGAATCGAGCGGCGCGTTCATATCCGAGGGCATAAGCGTTTCCGCCCTCGATGAGGAAAAGCAGTGGGATGTCTCGCTGAAGGTACACGAGAACGATACTCTCAAGGGCGGCGATATCTACGCGGAATGCCCCGAGACGCCCGCAGTGGTGCATAAATGCATGGTGCCGCCGGGAATGTCGGGCAAGGTAGTATGGCTCGCAAAGAACGGAAAGTATAAGGTCAACGATGTCGTCTGCAAGATAGAGGACAGCTCCGGCACGCT
>CAMVPV010000027.1 GCA_947169455.1 uncultured Clostridia bacterium
GTCGAGGAAGAAGACCTTGACGACGAAGAGTTCGATGACGAAGACTTTGACGATGAGGATTTCGATGATCTCGAAGAAGAGGAAGAGGAAGAGGAAGAAGTTGAGGTTGAGGTCGAAGAGATCGAAGTTGCTACTGACAATGTTCAGAAGCCCGAGTCTCCTAAGACAGGCAACGCTCCTATCGCTCTCGCTGTTATCCCTGTTGCTCTCGGAGCAGCTGCGATCATCGCAAAGAAGAACAAGTAATCTTTACTGTTTTGATGAGCAGTACAGCGGCACACCCCGAAAGGTGTGCCGCTTTTATATTGCTCCCCGATATGACGGCGAGCACCCGCCGCAGACAGAAAATGCAGGATGAAAATCACCATATTTTGATAATTAGCATTATCAGGACACTTTCGATTTGTCTATAATGTCAATAGCAATATGGATGAACGGGTGCTATAATTAGAGTATGTAAATGAGCGCAGGAATGCGCTGCGAAATGTTTGCCGGACGACGCTCCGGCAGGTTTAGGAGGAAAAAACCTATGAAAGCAAGGAAAATGATCGCGGCTGCTGCAGCTGTACTTATGGCAGCTTCCATGTCTATGGTATCGGTATCTGCCGCAGACTGGTCACAGGCAACCTACGCAGACAACAATCCCAAGTCCGGAAAGATCGTATCGACAGATGAGAATTCGGTCACATTCACACAGGCTGAAAACGGCGGCGACGCAAAGTGCCGCATCAAGCTGGAGGATATCCTCGCAGACCCCGCAGATGTATCCAAGATAGCTTCGGGCAGCTGGACAGTTACTTACAACGGCTTCCCCGATAACAAGGCTACATTCGCTATCGGCGGCGCTTGCTGGGCAGCAGTCGGCAACTCCGAGGGTCAGTACTGGATCAACGCAGGCGAAGAAGTAAAGCCTATCAATGATTCCTTCAAGTGGGAAGCAGGCAAGGGTCCCGCAGATGCTTCCGCTGAGTTCGTATTCATGGACTGGGCTAAGGGCTCCATGGTAGATAACAACGTTACCATCACAATTTCCAATATCAAGCTTTTCGATGCTGACGGAAATGAGATCGCTCAGAAGGCTTACAATGCTTCTGCAGCTGCTCCCGCTGAAGAAGCAGCCCCCGCAGAGGAAGTTGCAGAAGAGCAGGTAGAAGAGACTGCTGATCTCGATGCAGCTCCCGTTAATGCAGCTCCCACTGATGCAGATCTCACAGATGAGCAGGTCGATGCTGTAATGGCACTCACATTCGATGAGTTCATCGCTCTTGATGAAGAAACAGTAGAAGCTCTCGGTCTTAACGAGCTCTCCGACGATGAGTTGACATCCCTCGCGCTCGTCAAGTACTGCGAGCAGTACGGCGTATTCCTCGGCGAAGGCACATCCTCCAACTGGGGTCAGGCTTTCCAGCGCCTCACATACAATAACATCGGCGAGGGCGACGTAGTCGGCGACGATAAGTTCGACAGCGACCTCCTCAACGAGGACTGCATGGTCATCGTATTCTATGATTCCGCAAATCCTCCCGAGTTCATCCTCCAGAGCTGGTCCGGCGGCGAGGGCTGGGCTAAGGTTCCTCCCTTTGAGGAAGCAGGCACTTCCAACATTGCTGTATTCACTTATGACTATATGACCGCTATGTATCAGTCAGACGACTTCTCCACACTTGACTCCATCTATGTCGGCGATACAGGCGCTGACCTCACCGTTTACGGCGCATACGTGATCGACGGCAATCAGCTTGCTGAGACACTCGCAAACGCAGTAGCTTCTGAACTCGATATCGACCTTGACAGCATCGAGGAAGAAGAATCCTATGACGAATACGAGGAAGAAGAGACCTTCGACCTCGCAGAAGAGGAAGAGGAAGAAGAGGAAGAAGCAGCTCCCGCTGAAGAAGAGGAAACTGAAGAAGCAGCTCCTGCAGCTCCCGCAGCAGTTGCAGCTATCCCCGATTCCGATTCTGCTCCTGTACAGACAGGTAATATGTCCGCAGCTGCAATAGCAGGTATCATGTCCGTAGCAGCAGCAGCAGCAGCTATCGCAAGAAAGAGAAGAAAGTAATTTAATTACTTGGGTCAGCTATGACCGCATAATCTACATATATGTCAAAAATCTATATCGAGGACGCAAAAATTTGTGCGTTCTTGATATAGATTTTGTTGTGATATAATGATATAATTAATTATGTAGATAGACACGCACACTATTATCCATTAAATCAAATGTGTGCCTGAATGGAGGAAATTATTATGAAGTTCAAGAAAATATCAGCTGTTGCAGCTGCACTCGCTCTTGCTTCCGCAATGGCAGTTCCCGCTTCTGCAACCAACTGGGCAGCAGCAAGCTATGCAGACGGCAACCCCGATACCTGCGAGATCCTTTCTACAGATGAGAATTCCATCACATTTGGTCAGGTCAATGACGGAACAGCTGCAAAGATCCGCATAGTTATCGGTGATGTTCTTGAAAATCCCGATGATGTTGCAAACATCAAGACGGGTTCCTGGACAGTTACCTATAACAACGTTCCTGCTGATTTTGACGATGAGGACGGTCTCGGCGGCGGTACATACTGCGCTACCGGCAACTCCGCTACATACTGGATCAGCCCCGGATATGACGATGAAGGCAACCGTTTCTATGAAACAAGCTATACACAGGAAGATACATTCAAGTATGTTCTTCCTTCTCAGGTCCCCGATGCAACAGGCGAGTTCGTATTCATGGATTGGTCCAACTCCAACCTGAAATCCAACGGCATCACTATCACGATCTCCGACTTCAAGCTTTTCGATGCTGACGGAAACGAGATCGCTCAGAAGGCTTACGGCGCTGCATCCGATGCTGCTGCTGAGGCTCCCGCTGAAGAAGAAGAGGCTGCTGCTGAAGAAGCTCCCGCAGAGGAAGAGGCTGCTGCCGAGGAAGAGGCTGCTGCAGAGGAAGAGACTGTTGAAGAGACAGCTCCCGCTGCTGAGGCTGCTATCCCCGCTTCTGATGACACAACAACAGCTGCTTCCACAGGTAACGCATCCGCAGTTGCTATCGCTGCTGTAATGGGCGTTGCTGCCGCTGCTGCTGCTATCTCCAGAAAGAGAAAGTAATCCCGGCATTGGTTTGATCGAATAACAGATACCCGCAGTCGTACTGAATGGCTGCGGGTATTTTTATATCTATTACTATGGAGCTTTTACCATACGAAAATCACCCGCATCTGTCATGTAACAAATGCGGGTGAAATTGATCTCTGTTCGGTGATTATGCCGTGTGGCGGCGGAGAGTATCGGAAACGCTGTGCGCTATATCCTTCGCAGAATATACCCAGCCGCTCAGCACCTCGATAAGACCGCAGTACTTGTCAACCAGCGTGATAACAACTGTCTCGCGGTATTTCGGCGGGCGAAGCGTCAGCGGGAACATATGCTTTTCAATGATGTCCTGCTCCATCGCAGTCAGCTCAAAATGCTTTTTCGCATTTTCAAGTGCATCGGCGGGGTGAGTGTAGCCGTGCAGCATACGTCCCTTGCGCGGTCTGTGGGTATGCCAGTCATACAGGAAGAGGTCGTGCAGCAGCCCTCCCCGCGCCGCCGCTCTCGCATCGAGGGAAAGCAGCTTGCAAAGTACGAAGTTGTAATAGGAAACGTTGAGGCAGTGCTGAAAACAGGTCGTCCTGCCATGGTGGGTGTATTGCTTCATCTCACATACCACATCGTGGTCTATGAGGTCTGAAACGTAAGACATATATTCATCGGCTACCGGATTGCTCTCGGTGAGCCTGATCTTTGAACCGAGTGCTTTAAGCATCAGATCCTGACTCCTTTACAGTTCAATGGCGTATAACTTCTGCAATTAAAATTATAACTGTAATCTCACAGCTTAACAATAGTTATTTTACACAATATTTTTGATGATCATTAATTGATTGTGTGAAAATATCGTTAAATATGAACGGGCGGGTCTGTTTCCTGCTGCATATAAGCACAAAAAAGAGGGACAGAGCATCTGCTCCGTCCCCCGGTAATATTTTTCAGCTCTGACCGCCGATATCCATATCAACGCTTTCCGAACCGCCCTGGCACATCTGTGCGAACAGCTTGGTAGCGAGTGCATCTCCGCCGGTGCCGTTTGAGCCGGTGCGTGCCGAGAAGCTGAACGTGATGTTGCCGTTCTTGTCCATAAAGAAGTCTATCTGGTAGGTGTCCCATTTTTTGGTGGATCTGCATCTGAGGAGCGACCTGCATTTGCTGCCGCTGTCAATGGGATAGCAGTATTCCGTGCCGTTTGCGGACTGCTTTCTGACATTGCCGTCCTCGGCGTTTTTGAGGTATCCGTTCTGCTCCATCAGCTTGGCAAGCTGCATACTTGATACGCGTATTTCGTCCTTATCAACATATACATAGCCGCGGGTCTTGTAATTGTCCCTTGTTTCCTCACGGTTGGGATCATAGTGCGGATTGCTGCAGTCGAGGTCGCTGTAGAGCGCCTGCTGTACCATTACCATATCCCTGATATTCCTTGCGTGCTCGGCATCTGCGATATTGTTCGCGTGCTCAACATAGCCCAGTATGCTGGGCACGATGATGCAGCCGAGAACGGTTATGATGGCAATTACCACCATCAGCTCGATGAGTGTGAAGCCCTTGAAAACGACGGGCTTTTTACCTGTTTTTGATCTATATCCGTTAATACTCATAAACAGCCCTCCCTGATACAGCCTATATGCTGCCATACACTTCCTGTAATTATAATTATATTATATATATCGGTCGTTATCAACTATAATTAAGTGAAAAAAAGATTAATAATTTTTATAGTAAACGTATTCGGCTATAGTAAATGTGTTCATATAATGCCTGCAATTAACGGTCTAATTTGGTGATTATGACCGGAAAGAACTTTTGCTGTGGAAAAGCTGTGATGTATATGATATGAAAATAATACATATATTGCTGTGCATTGCTGCCATTGGTAAAATTGCATTAAATATCGTGAGAATTTTTGGAAATTATTTCGATAAAAATATCCCGTTGATATTGCAATTCTCACGGGATTGGTGTATAATTAGAACATAGTGGTGAAGAATACCATAAAAGTGGTGAAAAGTGGTGATTTTCAACGTGCCATTCAACACGGTGTTGAATTGCCCCCGCTTTACGGCATCCGCACCCCGGATAAGCTCAGAGGCATCAGAAATATAAACGCCCGTGCTTCCGCGGTGATACCGCTTATGTGACGAAAGGAGTGACAAAGCATGGCTCAGGCTTTAATGGGCACTTACGAACATACCATCGATGCCAAGGGACGCATGGCTTTCCCCACCAAGCTGCGGGAACTGCTCGGCGACTGCTTTGTCATCACCATAGATCCGTCGGGCTGCCTTTTCGTGTATTCCGGAGAAGAATGGGCTTCTTACACAGAAAAGCTGAAGAGCCTCACCGGCTCCGCTGCAAAAGCCGCTATCCGCAAGCTGTATGCCAATGCCGTTACCGCTGAGGCAGACAAGCAGGGGCGCGTGCTGATACCGCAGAAGCTGCGCGAATACGCCGGCCTTGAACATGACGTCACCGTTATCGGCAACCTCAATCATGCCGAGATATGGGATACCGGGCGATACGAGGAGCAGGAGGCGAAGTTCTCCGACGAGGAACTTGCCGCAGCTCTCGATTCTATCGCTTTCTGAGGTCATTGAATGGGATTTTCACATATACCTGTCCTGCTTGAACAGACGATAGCAGGACTGAACATCGACCCCGCAGGCATTTACCTCGACGGCACCTGCGGCGGCGGCGGACATTCCTACGAGATAGCGAGCCGCCTCACCTCCGGAAGGCTCATCGGGATAGACCGCGACCCCGATGCCGTAAAGGCCGCATCACAAAGACTGGACGGTCTTAACGCACAGGTCGTGCACGGCAACTACTCCGATATAAAGGAGATCTCCGCAGGGCTCGGTATAGCACGATATAACGGCATACTGCTCGATCTGGGCGTGTCCTCGCACCAGCTCGACTGCCCCGAAAGAGGTTTTTCCTACCACAATGACGCGCCCCTCGATATGAGGATGTCACAGGAGGGCGTTTCCGCAAGGGATATAGTCAACGGATATCCCGCTGACAGGATAGCGGATATACTGTATAAATTCGGGGAGGAGAAATTCTCCCGCAAGATAGCAGCCAATATCGTCTCCGCACGGGAGATATCCCCTATCGAAACTACCGGCGAACTCGCGGAGATAATAAAGAATTCGATACCCGCACGGTTCCGCCGCGAAAAAAACCCATGCAAGAAGAGCTTTCAGGCGATACGCATCGCCGTGAACCGCGAATTTGACCACCTTGAAAAGGGGCTGGACGACGCATTCGATATGCTCGCGCCCGGCGGGAGATTATGCGTGATAACCTTCCATTCCCTTGAAGACAGGATAGTAAAGCACAGGTTCGCTTCATTCTGCACAGGCTGCACCTGCCCGCCCGATTTTCCGCAGTGCGTATGCGGAAAGACCCCGCGCGGAAAGCTCGTGTGCCGCAAGCCCATAGAAGCAGAGCCCGCAGAGCTTGAAGAAAACAACCGCAGCAGGAGCGCAAAGCTCCGCATAATAGAAAAGATAAAGGACGAGATGGTTTTCCGCACCGCTCCCGCGTGAGGAAAACTCAGAAGGAGAGTGAGTCTGTCATGGCAGACAGAAGAAGAGGCGCAGCAAGCGTACTTGATATCTCGGTTTACGAAGAAAAAGAGCCTTCCCGCTCGGGCGAGGCGATAACATATACCTCCGGAAAAAGTGAGCGGTTCGGCTCATACGTGATGACGGTGTTCGTCGTTGCGGCAGTCGGCGCACTGCTCTACGGAGTTATCGATTCCAAGGTGCAGGCGACCGCGATCCGCAGCGAGATCAACAACGAACAGATAGTGGTCGAAACACTGAAAAGCGAAAACGCCAGGATGAAGACCGAGATAGAGAGCAAGAGCTCGATGAAGGCTGTCGAATCATACGCCGAGAATGTGCTCGGTATGCAGAAGCTCGATAAATCCCAGTGCGAATATATAACCCTCGAAAGCGGCAACGTTATAGAGATACCCGAAAACACCGACAATTTCTTCGTAAAGGTCAAGAGCGCTTTTTCGGATTTTCTCGACTATCTGAGAGGATAAACTGCCCGCCGCATTTCTGTTTGTGAAATATCCGGAATATTTTCCCTTATTCCGTCAAAAATAATTCCGGAACACGGTGATATTGCCGTGAATAAAAAAATAAAATGATATCAAGCGGGCTGCACGGTTTGCAGCCCGTATTTTTCCACATAGGGGAAATTATGATCTCCCCGTTAAGGAGACTTACAATGAGCAAAAGATCTTCGGAAAGGGCAAAGCCCGCCAACCACCGCCCCGACGGACAGATGCGGCGCAGGATGCTGCTGATAAGCCTGTTCCTGCTCGCTTTTACGGGGTATATACTCTACACGCTGTTCCGCGTTTCCATCGTTGAAACACAGAAGTTCCAGTCCTACGCGAACCAGAACCAGTTCAAGAGCACTACCGTAAAAGCCAACCGCGGCAGCATATATGATTCCTCGGGAAAGATACTCGCGCAGTCCGCGACGGTATATACTATAATAATCGACCCGTATCTGCTTGGAAAGATAAACGATATGGACGTTATCCCCGAGCTGAAATGCACCGAGCGCGCACGCCAGACAGAAGCCTGCGCAAGGATAATCTCCGAGAATATCACCGATGTCGATTACAATGAACTGCTGAAGAACCTCCGCGAGGAGGTTGCCTCGGGCTCGGAGAGCAGATGGTTCAAGGTCGCTTCTCAGATAGAAAAGCCTATCGCCGACAGGATAATCGAACAGGCCGTCGAGGAAAATATAGATGACAATATCATCTACACCACTATGGATACAAAGCGCTATTATCCGCAGGATGAACTCGCATCGGCGGTAATAGGCTTCACCAACTACGACGGCGACGGCGTATATGGCGTTGAGGCGTACTATAACGATTACCTCGCGGGCGTTGACGGCAAGATAATCACCGCCACCGACGCTACCGGCGCCGAGATGCCCTACAAGAACGACCGCAACTATCCCGCAAAGGACGGCTGTTCGGTATATCTCACACTGAACATGACCCTGCAGTACTACCTCGAAAAGAACCTCTACCAGGCAGTGCAGGATTATGATATCCGCAAGCGCGCCGTGGGGATAATGATGAACGCAAAGACAGGCGCTATCCTCGCAATGGCGACTTCACCCGGATTTGACCTCAATGACCGCAATTCGATATACTCCTATCAGGACAGGTTTGAGCTCTCGCAGATCGACGAGAAGAACGAAAAGGAGCTCTACGATGAGACTTACGCCGCACTGCGCGAAAAGCAGTGGAAGAACAAGGCGATAACCGAGCTCTACTACCCCGGTTCGGTATTCAAGGTAATTACCGGTTCCGCCGCTCTCGAAGAGAGAACTATCAACACGAACACCACCTTCAACTGCATAAATCCCTATGTCATAGCAGATACGGAGATACACTGCTGGACACTGGGCTCTCACGGAACGCTCGACTTCACACGCGCAATGACCGTTTCCTGCAACCCGTACTTCATTCAGGTCGGTCAGTCGCTCGGCGGAACGAAGTTCAGCGAATACTTCCGCGCATTCGGGTTTACCGAAAAGACAGGCATCGACCTCCCCGGCGAGGTTGACAGCATCTACGTCCACCCCGAGGATATGGGACCCGTCGAGCTCGCGTCCTGCGCGTTCGGACAGTCCAACAAGATAACTCCCCTCCAGATGATAACCGCGTATGCGGCAGTAATAAACGGCGGCTATCTCGTGAAGCCCTACGTCGTGAGCAAGATAGTCGATTCCAACGGAAATGTCATAAGATCGACCGAGCCCACCATAAAGAGACAGGTGATCTCCGAGGAGACCTCCGCGACCATGCGTGAGGTGCTCGAAAATGTCGTCAGCGGCAACGGCGGCGGAAATGCCTACATCAAGGGCTACCGCATAGGCGGAAAATCCGGCACCGCACAGAAGCAGGACGAAAACAACGCACGTAAGCGCGATGACCTCTATGCTTCATCCTACTGCGGATTTGCACCCGCGGACGACCCCGAGATAATACTGCTGGTAATGGTCGATGAGCCTATGCCGCATAATGCGACGCCAATTTATCGGA
>CAMVPV010000028.1 GCA_947169455.1 uncultured Clostridia bacterium
CTCCGAGCGGCAGGTGGAGTTCATTATCTTCACGCGGAGCTCCTCCGCCTTTGCCGCACATTCATTGATGTCGGCGTCTGCCATCAGCATGATGAATTCCTCACCGCCCCACCTGTAGATGTTGTCGGTGCTGCGGCAGGATTCGGTAAGTATATCGGCGGTGTGCTTGAGGACGTCGTCACCGCAGTTGTGACCGTAAGTATCATTTATACGCTTGAATTTGTCGATATCGCAGATAAACAGACTGACGCACCTGTCCTTGTCCGCGATGATACCGGAATACTTGCGTTCAAAATCGTTGTAGAAGCCCATTCTGTTGCGGAGACGGGTCAGCTTGTCATGGCGCGATTCATCGAGGAATACCTCTGATTCGAGCGCAAGACCGCATATCACCGCTGCGAGAGACAGCCGGCGGCAGTCTTCATTGCGGTCGAATTTTCCGTCGCTGCCGAATTTGTTTATCGCCTGATAAGCCCCGATAAATTCGCCGTTCATGTTCGATACCGGCATTATCAGAAGAGATCTTGTCTCGTAGCCGGTTATCTTGTCGATGTCCGGCTCGAAATCGGGGTCGTTGTACGGTTCATTAGTGACGATGATCTTCTTTTCCGACAGGGCTTTTCCGACCAGCCCCGCATCATCGGGAATGGTTATCCTTCCGGTGCCCATTGCGGCGGCTGTCCAGAGAGTGTGGGCATTCTTGTCCCATTTCCAGAAGCTCGTCCGCTCAGCTTCGCAAAGCGCCGCACCGAGTCGCGTGATGCCCTCGAATACATTGGAATGGTCAGCTTCGGGAGCGTCATTGCTCATTTCATTATAGATCTCTTTGGTTATGGAGAAGATCTCCGTAAGTGTTTTTTCAGCGTCGATAGGCATGGCGGTCATTCCTCCTGTATTAATACCGGTATTCAGTGTGTGTCATGGTATCATAACGAATCTATCACCGCGAGAACCTCGCCCTTTACCAGCGGCTTTCCGATGCAGTTCACCGCGCCAAGCTTTTCGCACTCTGCTTTCAGCTCGTCGGTGACGCTTCCGGTCATCATGCAGACCTTCGCAGAGGATATCGCTTCATCGGCGCGTATCGCGCGGAGAGCGTCAAGTCCGCTGACGCCGGGCATCTCGTTGTCGAGAAGCGTCAGGTCGGGCGATTCTGAACTTATCAAGGCTGCCGCCTCGCTGCCGGAATCTGCGGTAATAACAGCGTGTCCCGCTTTCGTAAGCATGAACGATGCTATTTTAAGTATCATCTTGTCATCATCGATTATCAGTATTTTGCTCATAGCAGATATACCTTTCCGGAGCCCTCTTTCCGAAGCCCCCTGTTTCTGAAATTGTAAC
Organism: uncultured Clostridia bacterium; assembly: GCA_947169455.1. The sequence continues at coordinate 1,342 of CAMVPV010000028.1, forward strand.
ATAATTTTCCAGGTATGTCAATAGTAAATTTCATATTTTCTTGCGCAAATGCGTATATAATTCTTGACAAACACGGAAAAATATGATATAATACCGATAAGTGGAGGTGGTAGTTATGATAACCGTTTCAAGTATGAGCAGATATGTTCTCGATCAGTATTATAAAAAAGCCGGAGTTACCGGAAATGAGGAAAAGGATCTCAATTCTTCCCTGAATGACCTGCAAAAAGCGACCCGCGACAATTACAACGGCAAGACAGTCAAGTATTCCGATTCATACGCCGCCCTCATATCTATGGGCAGTACAGGCAAGAATAACCTTGCGAAAAAGACTGCGGACAGTTCCGGCGCGCTCGCAAATTCGTCAATGAGTCTCGTTTCTCCCGCTAATTACAGCTATGCCTACAGGGGCAGCACGGGCGTGAACGAAGGTATCGTCGGCAAGGTGAAGCAGTTTGTTGAGGATTACAACAGCACGATAAATACCGTTAAGAATTCCGATAACGTGAATGCACTTCGGTACGGCGTTTCTATGGTCGATACCACGAAGGCATTCAAGAAATCGCTCGCTAAGGTCGGCATCACGATCAAGGACAACAATAACCTTGAGATCGATGAGGAAAAGCTCAAAAATGCCAACGTCAACGACGTGAAGAAGCTGTTCAGCGGAAATTATTCCTATGGCAGCAGAATGGTATCGCGTTCGCTCGGCATGAATTTCGCCGCTAAGAGCGAGGTGAAGGGTACGTATAATTCTGCCGGACAGATGAACAATTACTCAAATCCGCTCTATACGATACTGAATTCTATGGCGTGAGCCTTGATATGGTGTATGGCACCGGATACCGCAAAATGAACGCAGGATCCCGGAGACAGTCACATGACTTGTTTCCGGGATCTTTTTGTCTGTCCATATTCGATCATATCAGCACAAATCCTATTATGCCGCACAGCGCCGACAGTATCGCTCCCGCTGCTACGTCCACGGGAAAATGCACTCCCGACAGCGGGCGTATCACCATAATGATAATGCTGACCGCAGTGAGGAATATCCCCACTGGCGGAAAGATGTAGTACCATGCGGCGGCGATTATCACTATGCAGGCAGTGTGGCGGCTCGGAAATGAATTACCCCTGGTGTCCTTCTTTATCAGCGGGGTGATATCCAGCTTTTCATACGGCCGCGGCGCATTTATAGTGCTGCGTATGACAGTGGTGAGTACGAATGCGATGAGCGGCACCAGCGTGCAGCGTATTATCCGTATATCCTTTGTAAAAATGAGATACAGCTCCAGTATCGGATATGCCGCATATCCGGCGGCAGCGGTCAGCTTGTCCGCTGCCCGCAGTGCTTTTAATCTGCGTTCGTCCGCCCTGAACCACTCTTCCGTGCGGCGGAATGATGCTTCGGTCATTTTGAGGTCGTCCTTCCCTTGTGTTTGTGTTTCTTTGCGACGGAATATCCGAAGCTGCCGAGCTTTTTCCCGAGCGAAAAATATTCGCCGTGTGAATATACCATGAGGTCGGCTTTTCTGAGATCGATCCTTCCGTTCCTGTCGATGAAGCGTTCGTCAGCATCGATGCAGAGAATGTCTGCAATGAACATATCGTGTGAACCAAATTCCTTTACATCTCTCACGCGGCATTCCAGCGAGAGCGGGCTTTCTTCTATGAGAGGTGCGGATATCTCTGATGCATCCGCCTTGTGAAGGCCTCCCAGCGCAAATTTATCATGTTCAGCTCCTGACTTTACACCGCACAGATCGACCGAGCGCACCATTTCGGCAGTGGTCAGGTTTATCGCAAATTCTCCGGTGCGGCTGATAATGCCGTGAGAAAAACGGCTTTTCCGCACCGATATGTAGGTCATGGGCGGCTTTGTATTGATTATGCCTGTCCATGCCACAGTAAGGATATTGGCTCTGTCCCCTTCCGCACAGCTTACAAGCACTGCGGGGACGGGCGCTATCAGCGTTCCTGCGCCGAGTTTCTTCTTCATGAGGCTTTGCTCTCCTTTTTCTTTAAAAGTGCACGTTCTGCCTTTTTTGACAGGTCGATGAAATATCCTGTCAGCAGCGCAGAGAGTACAGTCCCTATGCCTACACTGCCAAGGCTTTTGAGCAGTATGAAGCAGACCGCTGCCGATAATATTGCCATTGTAACATCGGAGATAGTTTTCATCAGTGCAAATGATCTCTCTGTCACATCGGTGAGCGCTTTTATGAAACCCTCAACGGCAAGCGGCATGATATCGGCGCTGAGATAGACGTAAATGCCTATTGCCGTAACGACGATACTCACCAGTGTGATAACGGTGCGGAGTATGAATACTTCTGTGGAGGGGATGAGATCCACCAGACTGCAGCTAAGGTCGGTGAGGTAGCCGAATACTATCCCTGTGGGAATTTGCAGGAGCGATTTCGGTTTGAATTTGCTTCGGAGAAGGATCAACTGAAGGATCACGAGTATGACGTGGAATATCACTGTTGCAGTCCCGATGGATATGCCGATGCAGAGCGATGCAGTATATGGCGGGGCACTGACAGGAGAAACTCCCTGATCCGATTTTACGGAGAGCGCTATACCTGCGGTAAGAATGAAAAGACCGATGATGTAGCGTATGATCCGTTTTATGAGGGCTTTGTTCATGCTGTCCACCTCGTTTCAAGCATAATATATTGGCTTTTTGCACTTGTATTATACCATATCATTCAACAGATGTCAATATTTGCAAAATGGGCAGTGCCCCCCGCTGAACGGTGTCACTGCCCATTGCCGCTATATGTTTATGAATTCTGCATTGCTGTAACCTGTGATGCCTTCATATTTCACGACGTACCAGTTCCTTGCCCTGCCGTATATAGTGACCGCCGTTCCGTCGGGTATGCTGCCGATGATCTTCGCCTGTACCGATGGATATTCGCGTATGTTGAGATCAGAGCCGCCCGCACTGACCGTACCGGAATACGGCTCGCCCGCTTCTATGAACGGTATTCCGAAATAATCGCACAGCGAATTGACGAGACTGCGTGCTATCGCATCCCTGTTCGAGGTTATCCATTCAGCGTCCTCTGCATTGTCATGGTAGCCTATCTCACACAGCACCGAGACTGCCTTCGTGCGCGTCACCTCCGCAAGAGATGTGGTCGGTACGGTGATCACTTTTGACGGGTCGGGATAGATATTCATAAAATTGTTCGCGGTCATGACTGCGAGCCGCCTGCTGAATTCAGAATACGGCGAGAAGTATATCTCTATCCCTCGCGTTACGCCTGCATGATCGCCGCCGCCCGCATTTGAATGCAGTGCGAAATGAACGTCGAAATTCCCTGCGTTGGAATCGGCTATCGCTCCCGTGACGTTTCTTGACGGGTCGTTGCGGTAATGGACTATCCCCGATGAAGTAAGATACGGCTCCATTCTGTCTGCGATGAGATTCATGGAGGTCTCTTCGTCGCCTCCGTTGATGTACTTGTTCCATTCCTGTGTTGATGGGCTCAAAAATACCGTATGCATGATATCCTACCTTTCTTGTTTCTGCTGCCGGGCGAATTCCTGCGGAAAAAGCACCGCTGCGGCGGGCAGATTGATTGCGAGCATTATCCAGTTGACTGTGTCTGCGGCGCACCAGAGAGCTTTCATTCCCGATATGCCTCCGATGAAAAGCATCGCCGTATGGAGCGCCCTGTAGATCGTTACCGCTTTCTTGTTCTTCCCCGCAAGGCTTTTCAGGCATATCTCTCCGCAGCAGCACCAGCCAAGCACCGATGCTCCCGCAAAGAGTATCATCGAAACGGGGACGATGTACCGCCCGGCTATCCCGAGTGCCGCTTCAAATGCGTACTCAACGGCTGACAGTTCTCCCGAAGTGCAGTCTGCTCCGCTGACGAGGAGTGCGAGGGACGTCAGCGTACAGCATATCACCGTGTCGATGAAGACCTCGCACGCTGCCCAACACCCGACCGTGTGCGGATCATCGCAGGAAGAAGCAGAATGTACCAGTACAGAGCTTCCAAGACCTGCTTCGTTTGAGAAGATGCCGCGCCTCATGCCTGCGCTGACAGCACATTTCACAGAATAGCCCGCTATACCGCCGGCTGCGGCTTTTATCCCGAATGCCGATGCTATGATCTCACATACGGCGCTTGCGATATTGCGGCGGAACACGAATATCACTGCTGCTGCTGAGAGTATGTATATCACCGATGCGGCAGGTATGACCTTTTCAGCAGCGGCGGCTATGCGTCTGCGCCCGCCCATTATGATGATGCCGAGAAGTGCCGCACAGATCAGCGATATTATATATATATTCCCGCCGGTGAGCGACGATACCGAATTGCACAGGGCATTGCCCTGTATCATGTTGCCCATGAAAAAGCTTGCTCCTATGCAAGCTGCCGAATAGACCGCCGAGGTATATTTGCCGAGAGGCATCTCCTTGATGTATGATACAGGCGGCGGGATGCCGTGCTTAGTGCTGTGGATCGCTCCCAGCCAGTTTTCAGCATAAGCAGCCGACATACCGAAAAATGCCGCTATCAGCATCCACATGACAGAGCCTGCGCCGCCCGCTGCTATCGCTGCTGCCGCACCTGCGATATTCCCCGTTCCCATTGAGGCTGCAAGTGCCGTTGATATCGCCTGAGAGCGGCTTATCCCGTTTCTGTGGGACTCCCCCGCCCCGAATGCGCCGCGGAACAGCTTTATCAGATGCAGCTGTGGAAACCCTGACATTACCGATAGGTATATCCATGCAGCGAATATCAGGAATATGACCGCTCCGCCCCACAACGTATCGTTGATAATTGATATCATATTACCGGAAGTATAATATATTAACCGCATTTTCATATAAAACTTATTCCAATCTGTGATAAAGTGTGGTATAATATATTATATTGTTAACTGGCGGATATCATTACTTCCGTTGATCATTTTTGAAGAACGGATATCTATTTGTGAGGTCCTTATGTCGGTAATCAAGAAATATTCCTCGGATAAGAACGGGTACTCCTTTCTGCTCGTGCTGATAACGGTAGTTGTCGGTGCGGTGATAATCCTGCTGAAATATATTCTCCGGAAGATCGAAATAATCTATCCGAGCCTCTTTGAACAGGAAAGGGCGCTGCCCGAAATAATCATCTACGGGATCATGATCTTCTTTGCGGCTGCCTACATTATCTTCGCACTCATCGTGCTCCGCTTCTGGCACCGCTCTCTCAATTACATTCTCACCGATACCGCTGTCATATCTGATGCGGGGTTCGTTGTTAAAAGCCATCAGGTAATGAAGTATTCCGCAGTGCAGTATGTCAGCAGGATATCCATGCCGCTGTCACGCATCAGCAGCTTCAATTTTATCATCGTCAGCGCGCTCGGCGGCAGACTGCTGCTTATGTTCATGTCGGACAAGGACGCCGCCGAGATCACCGAGATGATCCGCTCCAAAATAGGCGCTTCCGAAAAGGAGAAGAAATGACCCCGAAAAAAATAGCCGGACACAGACAGCACCCGACCGCTATACTCAGATATACCACGCGCAATTTCTGGCTGTTGCTCATCCCCGCTGCACGCGCACTGATAGCATACAGCTTCGATATCCGCGAATGGATGCGCGTCATGTCCTTCGATATCACGATAATCGTGTTCATATTTGCACAGGCGATACTTCACTGGTATCTTGTAAGATTTGAGGTCTGCACTGACTGCTTCCGCTATCATACCGGATTCATTTACCGCATGACCTCTGAAATGCACTATGACAGGATATCCGCTGTCACAGTGGAGAAAAATCCTTTCCACCGTGTGTTCCGCTGCGCCTATGTACTTATAGATACCGCTGCACAGGCAGTGGAGTTCTCCAAATCATCACCCGTTATAAAGCTGCTCATGCGCGACAGGGACATCGATGCACTGTTTTCCTCACTTGTTAAAAAGGATAAGGATTCAAAGGTATTCTCGGACAAGATCTCGAAGAGCTCACTTGTGATCTTTTCACTCCTGTTCTCATCGGCACTTTCCGGCGTAGTGTTCATTACCGCTCTCATCCTGCGCTCCGGAAATATTATCGGCGATACGCTTGAAAGGCTGTTCATAGATACACTGAATACTGCTGCAGAGACCGTCTCCGAGACTTTCCGCGCTGTCATCATGAGCATTCCGCCCGCCGCTGCCGCTGCCGCGATAATCATTATTGCAGGGTGGCTGATATCATTCATCACAAATCTGCTTCGGCACATGAATTTTACGATAGAAAAACGCGGGAACAGCATCCTCATCAGAGATGGATCTGTGATATCACGGAAGTACTACATCAGCTCCGAAAGGATAAACTATGCCGATCTGCGGCAGAGTATGCTGATGAAGCTGTTCGGGATCATGTCGGTAAATGTTAACTGCTCCGGCTACGGCAAGGGCAAGAATGAGATACCTGTATTCATCCCCGTCTCACATAAGCAAAAAGTCGGAAGCATCATGAAAAGGATAATCCCCGGATATAATACAGACGACAGCACCGCCGATGCTGCTCTCAGATATGTATGGAGATATATCGGCGCCCCCACCGCAGGTATTATCCTGCTGATATTCTCCGCAGGTGCATTCATAATTTTCTTCCCCGAATGGTACGACATGATATTCTTCGGCTGGATAATGCTTGAGATCCCGGTGGTATGGCTGCTCTGTGCCAAGACCGTTGCTTACTGCACCGGAGGTATCAGCTTCAACGGAAAGACTATGACCATAAAATACAGTACATTCTATGAGTTCCATACTGTTATGGTGCCGAAAGAGAGGATCTCCAAAATATCACTGAACAGGAATCTTTTACAGCGGCTGAACGGTTCGTGCGATATGATTATATATACAAATTCCGAATATACAAAATCCCACATGGTAAGAGGTCTCGTGCTGAGAGAAGCTGTTGCTGTTGTGGATGAATTCATGAAATGAATGGAGGTATAACTTGTGGAGATCGATGAAAGAGATATAAATGATGATGATTACTATAAATATGTGAGGAACAGTTCTATAAAAGCTGCGCTGTCGCTTTTTGCTATAATTATCCTTTTCAGCATCAGTGTTCTTTTTCTGGTCGAAAAGACAGATGTTTTTTTCGGAACAGATCTTTATGGAGAAAACAGCAGACAGACCGATACTTACGCAGTGGCTTATATGGAGTATTCCTGCGAGTCATTCGATATAAAAGTCGTCAATGCGGATGCTTGCGATGGCTCGATCGGCATCGACGTGGATATCACGAATAAGTCACAGCATTCTGTCGATCTTGATAAGAATGATTTCAGCCTTATAAAGTATGTACATAACGGGAAGGAACTTAGAATGGTAAGCTACCCTCAGGCTTATTCCGGATGTACCATACTTCAGCCCGGTGAAAATAGTATTGTTTCGCTTTCTTTTGCAGCTGATACTGTTGTTCCCGATGATCTTGATCTTTCATATTCCCTATGTTTTGACTGCTGTAAGAATGAAAGACCTGCTTGTATAGTACTTTGCTATAAAATGGCCGATGAATAGATACGTGAAATTGTACATATTAAACAAAACTGAAAAAATATAAAAAAAGCATTGACTTTTGTCATGCTGTGTTGTATAATAATATAGTCGCAGGAAATAAACGTCATAAACAATTTTTCCTGTATGTTTTTTGGCGGCATAGCTCAGCTGGCTAGAGCACTTGGTTCATACCCAGGGGGTCGGCGGTTCAAGTCCACCTGCCGCTACCAGTTTATATCGGAAACTTTTTGCGTTTCCGATTTTATAAGGCCCGTTGGTCAAGAGGTTAAGACGACGCCCTTTCACGGCGTAATCATGG